>NZ_RZSB01000652.1:0-3432 GCF_004023285.1 Mesorhizobium sp. M2A.F.Ca.ET.067.02.1.1 | reverse complement strand
AGCATGAGGTGCTTTCCGCCGAGGCGGTCGCCAGCGAGGCGCGCAAGGGCTACGGCATGCTGCTTGTCGGCCTCGGCCGCGCCGTCACTGCCAAGGGCGGCTTCTCGCACCGGCTGAACGAAGTCGCCGGCGCCTTCGACGGGCCGCTCTGCCTGGTGCTGAAGCCGGCGAGCGCCGGTCGCCAGATGCCGAAACTCGATCCCGGATCGGGCAAGATACTGGTGCCGGTCAACGGCACGGCGGTTGCCCGCCGGGGCGCCGAGCTGGCGCTCGCGATAGCGGCGGTTACCGGCGCGCCGGTCAAGATGCTCTATGTCGCGCGCGGGGGCCGCGACGAGCCGCGCGACACCGTCTCGCATCGCCGCCGCGAGGCGGTTTTGCAGGACATCGTCGCGCTCGCAGACCGCTACGGCGTCGAGATCGAGACCGCCATCAGAAGCCGGGCCGCGGCCGCCGACGCCATCGCCCGCCAGGCCGGCCGCAACGTGTCGCTGATCGTCATGGGCGTATCGCGGCGGCAGGGCGAGGAACTCATCTTCGGCGAGACGACGACGGCCGTCCTGCGGCGCGGCCCGTGTCCGGTGGTGCTGATCTCCGACGAGCGGGTGCAACGCGACGAGAGTGAGCGCGAGGCCGTGCGAACGGGGGCGGGGACCGGGTGAAGGGAGAGCCCTCGCTTCAAAGTCGGCCTGGATCGGTTATCTTGCTGCGCAAGGAGGCGTTGATGAGCTTCAGCACAAAACCTCTCGACATGGCCACCTGGCCGGATTTTGCCGCGCTGGTCGAGCGGCACAATGGCGTTTGGGGCGGCTGCTGGTGCATGGCGTTCCACGCCAAGGGTTCGGGCGCGGTGGGCAATCGCGAGGCAAAGGAGGCGCGGGTGCGCGAAGGCAGCACGCATGCCGCGCTCGTCTTCGATGGTTCGGCTTGTGTCGGCTGGTGCCAGTTCGGGCCGACCGGCGAACTGCCGCGCATCAAGCACCTGCGCGCATACGAGGATGGGCAGGCGGTGTTGCCCGACTGGCGCATCACCTGCTTCTTCTCCGACAAGGCCTTTCGCGGCAAGGGCGTGGCCGCGGCAGCCCTTGCCGGCGCACTGGCCGAGATCGGTCGTCTCGGCGGTGGCACGGTGGAAAGCTATCCTGAGGACGCACAAGGGCGCACCGTCGCCGGCGCCTTCCTGCACAACGGCACGCTGGCGATGTTCGAGCGCCAAGGTTTCAGCCGCAACCGCCAGATCGGTAAGCACCGCTGGGTGGTTGAGAAGAGAGTGGCGGCGCGGGGTTGAAGCATATATATGATTATTTGCTAATATATACTGGGAAGGAACGATCAGAACGGGAGAACGACGATGGCCGCCTATCTGATTGCCGATGTCGATATCACCGACATGGCCATGTTCGACGAGTACAGACGCGAAGTCCCGGCGACCGAGGCCCGCTATGGCGGGCACTATCTGGCGCGGGGCGGTGCGACGCGGGTGCTTGAAGGCGACTGGGAGCCGCACCGTCTGGTCATTATCGAGTTTCCCGACATGGCCGCGATCACCGCGTGGTACGACTCGCCGGAGTATGAGAGGCTGAAGCAAATCCGTTTCCGCTGCGCCCACACACGCATCATCGCCCTCGAAGGAGTGGCTCCTGCCTGACGGTCCAAGGCTGACGGCTGCGGTTCACTTGCCTTCGAAGAAGCTGTGGATCGCTTCGTCCAGCTGCTCGATGAGTTCGGCGTTGCGGGTGCTGCCGGCCCAGATCAGCGCGTTGAGCCGCATGTCCTTGTTGAGGAAGTTCACCTTCCTGGTCTCGAGCAGATACTGCGCAACCGCGAAGTGCCGCCCCTTGATGGCTTCGATGAGGGCGCTGTTTCGCCCTGTCTTGTCGGCCGCATTGACGTCCGCGCCATGCTCGACCAGCAGCGTGACGGCATCGAGATGCCCGTTCCGTGCCGCTTCGATCAACGCCGTGCGGCCATAATAGTCGGCGCGCGTGTCGATATCGATCTGAGGGTGTCGCACCAGCGCCTGGATGCAGTCGTAGTGACCCTTGGCCGCGGCCAGGCTCAAAGGCGTGCTCTTCCATTTGTTCCTGGAATTGACGTCGATAGCCGGCCGCGCGATCAAGGCTTCGAGCACTGCCATGCGGGCATTGTGGGCGGCAAGATGCAGCGCAGACCAGCCGCCTTCGTCGGTCTGGTTGATGTCCGCCCCGGCCGCGAGTTCGGCACTTACGGTCTCGGCGTCGCCTTTCTCAGCTGCGACCAGCAGGTCGGACCAATTTCTGGCGTCTTCGGCTTCCAAGCTTGCCGTCACTGCAATGTTCCCCGGAACATGGTTCGTACCGGCAGCAGGCCGGCAGTCATCAGTTTGCGGCTTCCCCGGCTGAAGGTTCCACAGTAACCGGCATCGGGCAAATGGATTTTCGCGCTAGCCAACGCGTGGCTCCGCTCGGTCATTGATTTGAGTGGATGCTAATATAACATAGCCCCTTTCCAAAGGAGCTTGGCATTCCGCGAATGGCCGGCCAGGAGTTGCAGTACCGGACAGCGACCCGCGACGACATCGAACGGATTTCGGCGCTGATGGGGCTGGCGATCGCCGAGCTGCAAAAACCCTTCCTCGATGACGCCCAGATCGAATCCAGCCGCGCCATCATGGGCCTCGACACCCAGCTCATCGATGACGGAACCTACTTTGTCGTGACCTGCGCGGGAGCGCTCGCCGGCTGCGGTGGCTGGAGCAGGCGCTCGACCATGTACGGCGGCGACAAGACGCCCGGGCGCAGCGCGGCATTGCTCGATCCCGCCAGGGACGCCGCGCGCGTCAGGGCGATGTACACGCATCCCGATTTCGTGCGGCGCGGCGTTGGCCGCCTCATCCTGTCCCTTTGCGAGGACGTGGCGCGGAAGGAAGCTTCCGGCGTGTCGAGCTCGGCGCGACGATGGCCGGAGAGCCGCTCTACCGGGCATGCGGCTACCAGCCGGGCAAGAGGATCTTCGACGACACCGGCGGCGCGCCGGTGCCGATCGTGATGATGTGGAAGACGATCTGAGAGGGAGAGCTCGATGGCCGCTTATCTGATTGCAGACGTCGATGTCACTGACATGGCCATGTTCGACGAGTACCGGCGGGAGGTGCCGGCAACCGAGGCTCGCTATGGCGGGCATTATCTCGCGCGCGGCGGCACGACGCGAGTGCTCGAGGGCGACTGGGAGCCGCACCGTCTGGTCATAATCGAGTTTCCCGACATGGCTGCGCTGACCGCGTGGTACGACTCACCGGAGTATGAGAGGCTGAAGCAAATCCGCTTCCGCTGCGCCCACACGCGCATTATCGCCCTCGAAGGAGTGTTGCCGGCTTAAGCGCTGGAACGCGCAATCTCCCCTTGTTTGAGGGGAGATTGGCACCTACAGCGCCTCGTTCACGCCATCTGCAGC
>NZ_RZSB01000651.1:0-3434 GCF_004023285.1 Mesorhizobium sp. M2A.F.Ca.ET.067.02.1.1 | reverse complement strand
GACGGCGCGCGACCATCCGGCGACGACCGCCGCCGTCGGACTTGTCGTGGTCGGACTGCTTGCCGGCCTTCTTATCAGCCGCCGCTGATCAATCGACCGAATCTGAAACAGAAACGGCGGCCGTCCTCGACGGCCGCCATTTCCATGCCGTCGGCTGCAGGCGATCAGTTCGCCAGCTTGAGCCGCGTCTTCGGGTCGACCTTCATGACCTGGCTGCACTTGCCGTAGACGGTGCCGTTCTTGTCGGTGGCGTCGGTGTAGGTGCCCTTACAATCGAGCTGCAGCACCAGGCAGGAGCCCGAACCCTTACAGACGGCGCCGCCGTCGCCGGTCGGATGTGTGCCCGCGAAAGCCGGAGCCGAGACCGAGCCGAAAGCCGAGACGACGAGAGCCGCGGCGAGGGTGATACGCTTGAAGTTGGTCATTTGAGCATTTCCTTCCATTGGTTGTTGGGATCGGCATTCTGGCGTCCCGTTGGGTTGAGGAGCACCTTCGCGGCGCCCATAACCGGTTAGTGCTGTCTCCAACGGAAAGGTTCATATGCGATGCAAAAAATGCGGGGCAGAGAGGAAGTCGCGAGTAGAACTCTCACCTGCGTGTTGCCATTTGGCAAATCCGTCCTAACGACAGCATATGAGCGATTGTCCCGATGCCCGAAGCGAAACGGATGGCGTTCCCTGCGGCGCTGTCGGATTGCAAGTTACGGTCACCGACTTGTTCGGGTTTGGAAAGGTTACCAGGTCGCTTGGGGGCCTGCGCGGCTTCACATGGGCGGCGCGATGCCGTGATTCCCGACCACGACTCGATTCGCGGTGAGCTTGCCATCGCCACCTCGCTTGGCGTTGACGAAGACCGCGGCGCCCGGCGTCAGATCCGAAGGCGTGGCAGCGGCGAATGTCACGATCGGCGTCGTCTGGGGGATCGCGATCTGTTTTTTCTGGCCGTTGTCATAGGTAAGCGTGACCGTGCGGCCCTGGATTTCGGTGACGTCGGCCACGGTGCCGTTTGTCATGCGGCTGTTGGGCTGCAGATCCCAGTCGCGGTCGCCTTCTCCCGTGCCCGTCAGCGCCGCGGGAAAGATGACGACTTCCAGCGCCCCGCTGGCGCCATCGGCCTTGGAAAGCGAGGCGATGCCGAGAAAGTCGCCCTGCTTGATGTCGGCCGCCGATGCCTTGGCGACACCCGAAATCTTCCAGCCGTCGGCAAGCGTGATCGCATCGGTCTTGCCGTCGCGGTCCTTCACCGTCAGCGTCGATCCGGTTATACCGACGACAGTGCCTCGAACACGTGCGGCATCCGTCGCCCACGCTTCCCCGCAGATGACACTTGAGACTGTGCCGAGCACAATTGCGAATGATTTCAAATCCATGGCATTCGGTCCTTCCGTGAAACGCCCGTCGCCCGGGTTTTGGCTGCCGGTGACGGCCAGCTAACGAATCGAGGCGTCGAAAATGCCGGCGAAACCGGTCGCGGCGCTTCAAAAGAACTTGATTGGGCGCCGCGCGATCTTACATGTGGGACGCCTGCGATACCGGCCGGAATGCCGCTTCACGATGGCGTGACGGCCTAAGCTCTTGGCAAATCATTTGTTAACGAGCATTCTCCCGCCAGTCTCAGGCAACGCCACATTTCATCCGACCTGTTTCATCCAAAGGAGTTGCCATGCCCAACACCGCACGGAACGCCGTTTCCAACGACATCATTGCCGCGTCCGGCCTCAATCCGCTGAAGGCCGCTCGCGAAACGAGGGGATATACGATCGAGGAACTGTCTTTGACCTGCGGCCTGGCCGTGGGCGAGATCGTCGACATCGAGGACGGCAAGGACGCCGATCCCGCCAAGCTCCGGCGCATCGCTTCCGCGCTGCAGATGCCGGAAGAGGAATTGATCAAAGTGCCGGCCGCCGAGAATCGGCCCACGCATCAGTAGAGGCGCGAAAAGCGTCCATTCGAGCCCGCCGAGGTTTCGCCCGGCGGGCTTTTTAATGCCTGAAGGCGGAAAGCGCTGGCTCTTGCCAACAATGGTTTAGCCGTGCGATTCGCCGACCGCTGCTATCCGACAGACCTGACGAGGGGCCCACCATGAGCTTGGAATCGGTTCGCGCTTTCTTTGCGCGGCATGCGCCCGACATCGAAGTCATCGTCACCGAGGCCAGTTCGGCCACCGTGGCGCTGGCGGCGGAAGCCCACGGCGTGATGCCCGCGCAGATCGCCAAGACGATCTGCCTGCGCGTCGGCGACGAGACCATGCTGGTCGTCACCAGCGGCGTCGCCAGGCTCGACAACCGCAAGTTCAAGTACAGGATGGGCGGCAAGCCGCGCATGTTGGGCGGCGAGGAGGTGCTGGCCGTCACCAGCCATCCGCCGGGCGGCGTCTGTCCGTTTGGCCTGCCGGCGCCGCTTCCCGTTTATTGCGATCTGTCGCTCAAGGCCCTCGACGAGGTCGTCCCCGCTGCCGGCGCCACCAACGCCGCTGTGCGCATCACGCCGCAGCGCATGGCCGATCTGGTCGGCGCCATATGGGTCGACGTTTGCCAGTAACAATTACCGCCTAGATATCTCCTTGCGGTCCGCGAGCGCCTTCGCCGGCATTCGGCCGCAGGCGCACGCTCGCATTGGGTTGATGGCGGCGCTCATGGTCCATGCCTTTCGCGGCTGCGCCTCGATCAATCCGAAAGCGTCGACTAACGGCCAAAGATTTGGACATTAGTCTTGACAGAAATACATATGTTCAATACCCGTCAAGCATCAGACAGCATGCAATATGGGAGGAATAAGCGGCATGGCTTCCAATATTTCGTTGACGGGCCTTGCCCGGGATCTCGAGGAACGTGGCAAGTCCGGCAAGCCCATCCGCATCGGCCTCATCGGCTCAGGCGAAATGGGAACCGACATCGTCACCCGCGTCGCCCATATGTCCGGCATCGAGATCGGCGCCATTTCCGAACTCAACCTGCCGGCGGCCAGCAAGGCCGTCGATATCGCTTTCCAGGAAACCGGACACGCGCGGGAAGTGTCGAACGCGTCGGCCATGACCGCTGCCATGGAGGCGGGCAAGATCGCCGTCACCAACGATTCCAGCCTTGTCATCGGCAATGACCTCATCGACGTCGTCATCGACGCGACCGGCGTTCCGGCCGTCGGCGCCGAGATTGGCCTGCGCGCCATGGAGCATGGCAAGCACCTGGTGATGATGAATGTCGAGGCGGACGTCACCATCGGCACCTATCTCAAGAGCGAGGCCGACCGGCTTGGCGTCACCTATTCGCTGGGCGCCGGCGACGAGCCGTCTTCGTGCATGGAACTGATCGAGTTCGTCTCCGCCATGGGCCACCCGATCGTTGCCGCGGGCAAGGGCAAGAACAACCCGCTCAACATCGACGCCACGCCTCCGGACTATGAGGAGGAGGCGAAGCGCCGGCACATGAATGTGCG
>NZ_RZSB01000650.1:0-3435 GCF_004023285.1 Mesorhizobium sp. M2A.F.Ca.ET.067.02.1.1 | reverse complement strand
GACCTGGAAGGATGCACGATCGCGGTCGCTGTCGGTGGCTTTGAGCAACAGCGAATAGACGCGTCGGTCGGTGATGACGTTGACATTCGTCCAGGCGTCCCGTTCGAGCGGCTTGATGAAGAGAAAGCGTGAGCCGCGTTTGGGAACGATGGACCAGCCTTTGGTGTCGCCGGCCGAAACGGTCTCGATCACCTCGGACGGGCTGAGCTCAATCATCGTGGAGACTCCGAGCGCGGCATTGACCGTCGTCACATTGTCGTTGTCGAAGGGCACATAGCGGATACGATAGTCGCGCACGGCAGCTGAGCTGGCCGAGCCAAGCAAAATCAGCAGCAATAGAGCGGCGCCAATGTGGGTCTTCATTGCGCGTTCCCTGCCGTTGGCGCGGACTCCTGATCGCGACGGTATTCGATCACCTGGAAGCCAAGCGGATTGTCGAAGCGCCATTCGTTCTTGATCGGCGTCGTCGTGTAACGGAATTTCACCACGGCCACCCAATTTTCGGTCGTCGAAGAGTTCTCGCGGCGCGTCAAGGTCGAAAACCGCACCGACGCCGTCGTGCTGTTGAGCAGCGAAACCGACTTGACGTCGACGGAAATGGTCACGTTGCGCCCGTAGACCTTGTCGAGCGACTGCGCGTTGGACGGCGTGTAAGCCCAAGTCAAATCCTTGGACGCCGTTCCTGTCGAATAAAGCTGCGCCAGATCGTAGTTCTGCTTGATCTCGCGCGCGTCATAGGTTTCGCGGGCGCGGATATAGCGAACGAGATTGGCGGCCGTGACCGCCTCATTCTGCGACAGATCACCGGGTTTCAGCGCGCGCGCTACTTCGAGATATCCGGTCGTCTTGTCGACCTCGATGACATAGGGCTCGAATTGCTTGAGCGGAAGGAAGAGCACGAGCGTCAGCAATGACAGGCCCGCAACCACACTGGCGACGCCGCTGACAAGCCACGCCAGCGTGCGCGAACGTCTGATAGACCGGTGTGTGTCGTCCTCCCATGTTGCGCCGGCCTGATAGTAGCGCTGGTCAACGAGTTTGCCGGTCTCGGCGGGGATGCTTGCCTGCATTTTTGTCACTTTACTTTAGCCTCACGTCCAAGCTCCCACTGCGGCCCTCGAGCAGCACTTCTCAGGCGGATGTTTGCGCCTCTAGGCCAACGGCCTCGCGTTATCGCGCGCCGCTTGCTGAATGGATGATCGCGCCGCCTCGCTGCTGCGGGATGGTCTCAGCCGCTGCCACCGGTTGGCGACAAACCGCGTGCCACGCGCGGCATTGCCGTAGGAGCGGTATGCGCCGACGGTGCTTAGATACCCGCCACCGTTCAGGATCGAGGCGATCGCCGGGATCTGCATCAGCACATAGATGCCGATGATCGTGACCAGGACCAGTGGCAGGACCATCGACATCTTGTTGTCGACGCTGGCGCCTCCCGAGGTGGCAGTGTTCAAGGCCAGATTGACCAGCGAAAAATAAAAGCCCAGGAAGCCGTATATGAGGATTTGCTGGATGATCAGATAGGTGGTGAGCGAAATGAATCCCTCGCTCATCCGGGTTGACCATCGGTAAAGCCAAAGCACAATCCAGACCGGCGCCAGCGCCAAAGTGATGAACAGCATGATCTTGGCCGCAATGATTGCCGCGATCGCAAGCGCCGAAAAGATGATGGCGGCCAGAAGCACGATGGTGGAAAGCAGCGCGCCGAATATGTCGTAGAAAGTGCCGCTATAAACCTGACTGGCAACGTCCTGGGCACCGCGGTAGAGATTGTCGATCAGGGCCGGGATCGCGTCTTGATCCGAGAGCTGGTTGCCGGTGGCGCGCGAGACGGCGCCGACGATGATCTTGCCGATTCCGCTCGGCACCGCCTGCACGAGCTTATAGATCGTCTCAGAGAATGTGCCCCAGCCAGTCAGCAGCAGATAGATGACCACCGCGCGACCGAGGCGGTATGCCGACTCGATCGGAGAGATCGCCTCGCGGCCGCTGAGGATCGAGTATCCCCACCAGATGATGTAGAGGGTGAGCATGAGCGCGTAGACATTCCCCAGCGCATGGCCGAGCTGCATGTAGACGCTGGAGACAAAGCCCCGTCCGACGTCATCGATGCCTCCCAGAATGCTTGTCGCCAGCCCGTTCATCCAGCCTCGACAATACGATCGAAGGGCGGGGCGTTGACCGGCTTCAGGGGTCCGCAGCTGGTATCGCCGGCATAGGCCAACGGCGCGCAGGGCGCCTTGAGCTCGCGAGCTGGCCCGGCGCAGCCGCCTAGCATGACGCTCGCGACCGTTGCGGCGATCACGCCAACCCGCCGCCACCAGGCTGGCTTCCGTTTCGCTCGGCACCTCAACGATCAGTTCCCGCTTTTGCGGAAATTTTGGAACGGATTGACTTGCGCCGGCGTCATCAGCCTTTGCACCTGGCTTTGTCGCAACAGCCGGGTCTTCATTTCCTCGTTGAGCGCGGCGACGGCTCCGTTCTGCACGCCGATGAGCTCGTTGACCGCGCGTGCGTTCTCGAGCTGCATGCGCGTGTTTTGATCGACCGATCCCTTGACGTCCTCGGATTGTCCGATCTGGCCACTAACCGACTGCAACGACTGTTCGCGTTGCGCGACCCCTTGTGAGGCCTGGGAGGTGAGGGCGCTCAACAGCGAGGCGACGTTGACGCTGCCGCTATAGGCGGTGTTGACAGCGCTGCTGCCATCACCGGCGATTTGCTGGAGCTGTTTGACCAGCTGCAGGCCGTTGATGACCGCTCCGGCGATCTTCTGGATTTCCGGCGACAGCCCGCCGAAAGACAGCGCGCCGCCATTGAGGATCGATCCGAAGCTCGGCGCTTGTGCAATCGACATGTTGCCCCCCAAGCCCATCTGGCCGATGCCGAGAGAGCCGTTGCGGCTGCCCGTCAGCGCTTGCAGGATCTGATTGCTCTTCTTGAGGATGTCCTTGTTGGAGCCCATAATGGAATTGGTATTGTCGGCGTTCTGGCGGGCAATGTCCAAGTTCGCATTGTCGATGACGGCGATTTGCGCGTGAGCGGCACTACACAGAAGTGTTGCACATGCTGCGATAGCAATTTTTTTCACGGTAGCCTCCTATTCATGAATTGCTTCGATTGCGCGGGCCGCGCCGGTTGGATCGACGTTGATCGGCACGGACTGCGCGTTGCCCGAAAGGCTTTCGGCGCTCCGGCTGGCACAGGGCAGCCATTGGCTGCGATCGAGGCGCAGCCGTTGCAGCTCGGCCGGGTCGCATGAAAATGGATTTGGCCCGCCATTCGGCGGCGGGGCAATGATCCGCGCGGTCTGCGAGGCTCCGACATTGTTCAAAGAAAGAAACTGACCGAGCAGGGCGGTGAAGTCCGAGGCCTGACCGATATATTGGCCGGTCACGTCGGCATTGAGACTTCGAGCGGACGAGTTGAGCTCCCAGG
>NZ_RZSB01000064.1:0-14083 GCF_004023285.1 Mesorhizobium sp. M2A.F.Ca.ET.067.02.1.1 | reverse complement strand
CCCCGAGGCCGGCCATTTCGAACTGGACGGCAAGCGGCTCAATGTCGCCAACCCGTCCGAGGCGGTCGAGACAGGAATCGCCCTGGTGCCTGAGGAGCGCCGCTCGCAAGGGGTGATGCTGCAGCAATCTGTAGCTTTCAACATCAACATCTCAACACTGAAGCTGCTGCGCAGCGTGCCCGGTCTTCCGTTCCTTTCCGACGCCAAGGGCCGGCGGCAGGCGGAAAGCCTTGTCGCCCATCTCGGCATCAAGACGCCGAGCGTGACGGCCAGGATCGCCGGCCTTTCCGGCGGCAATCAGCAGAAGGCGTTGATCGCGCGCTGGCTGAATGCCGGCACCAGACTTTTAATCCTCGATGAGCCGTCGCGGGGCGTCGATGTCGGCGCGCGCGAGGAGATACATGACGCGATCCGCGCGCTTGCCCGCTCCGGCGTCGGCATCCTGGTGATCTCCTCCGACGTCGAGGAACTCACTTTGCTGGCCGACCGCGTCCTGGTGATGCGCGAGGGCCGCATCACCGGCGAACTCACCGGCGCCGACATCACCGAAGCGCACATCATCGAGCTCAGTTATCACGACGCGCATGACGATCAAGGAGAAGCGGCATGACGGCCGAGACTGTCCCCGTGGCAAAGGAAGCGCCGCAGGCCCGCAGGTCCTCGTGGAAGCGGACCGCACTGATCGGCCTGTCGCGCTACGGAACGATCATCGGGCTGCTCTTGATGGTGTTGTTCTTCTCCATCAACGCGCCTGGCGTTTTCCTGTCGCGCGCCAATTTCCTCAACATCCTGAGCCAGGCTTCGCTCACCGCGATCATTGCCAGCGGCTTGACTTATACGCTTGTAGTCGGCGAGTTCGATCTCAGCATCGGCTATGTGGCAAGCTTCGTCGGCCTCATCGTCACCGGCCTGATGGCCTATGAAGGCTTTCCAATCTGGCTGAGCATCATCTGCGCGCTCGCCCTCGGCGCCGGCATCGGCATCCTCAACGGCCTGCTGGTGACCAAGGTCCGGATCAACGCGGTGATCTCGACCCTTGGCATCGGCACGATGCTGACCGGCATCGGCTTCACCTACAGCGCCTTTCCGATCGCCACCGGCATCCCGCGCGCCTTCACCGACATCTCGCTCGGCCGCATCGTCTTCGGTCTGCCCAACCCGGTGATCATCATGGTCGTGGTGCTGCTGGCGCTCTGGACCGTGCTCAACAAGACCGACATCGGCCAGAAGATGCAGGCCGTGGGCAGCAACATGGAGGCGGCGAGGCTGTCCGGCATTCGCGTCGACCGCATCAAGATCTTCGCCTTCGCCACCGCCGGCTTCTGCGCCGCACTCACCGGCACGCTGCTCTCGTCGCTGCTCGGCAGCGGCACGCTGGCCGCCGCCGACGGCTACCTGCTCGACGCCTTTGCCGCGGTGTTCCTCGGGTCCGCCACCTTGCGCGAGGGCGAGTTCCACATCACCGGAACGCTGGTCGGCGTGCTGATCCTGGCGGTCGGCTTCAACGGGCTCAGCATCTTCGGCGCGCCCACCCATTTCCAGCCGATCTTCAAGGGCGGGATCCTGGTTCTCGCCGTCGGCATGTCGGCGCTCGCGCGGCGCTACGCCGCCTCGGCGTGAGAGGCGTCACCGCTCGAGACGGTTTCAGGCGTCAGCCGAGATATTTGTTGAGGATCGACATGCCGCCGGAGCGGATCGTCTCCGGCTTCATCTCGTCGACGATCTCGCCATGCGTCATGACGTAGAGCCGGTCGCAGACCCGGGTTGCGACGTCGGTGCGCTGCTCGACAAGAAGCAGCGAGGCGCCGCGTTGGCGCAACTCCAGCATCGCCTTGACCACGATGTCGACGGCAACGGGAGAAAGCGCCACCGACGGTTCGTCGAGCAGCATGATCTCGGGGTCGCTCATCAGCATGCGGCCGATCGCGACCATCTGCTGCTCGCCGCCGCTGAGGAATGACGACAGCCGCTGGCGATAGGCCTTGAGGACAGGAAAGAGGTCGTAGACAGACGCGAGCAATGTCTGGGTGCGCGCCCGGTCATGGCGCAGATGCAGGGCACCGAGTAGCAGATTGTCCTCGACTGACTGGTCGAGGAACAGGCGGCGCCCCTCCGGCGCGATCGCGGCCAACCCGCGGGCGATGCGGTGGGTGGGGAGCGCCGAGACATCGGTGCCGCCGATGCGGATCAGGCCGCGCCGCTGCTTGACGAGGCCCATGATGGCGCGCAGCACTGTTGTCTTGCCGGCGCCGTTCGGTCCTAGCAAGGCGACGGCCTCGCCCTTGCTGACGCTCAGCGTCACGTCGCGCACGACGTCGAAGCGGCCATAGCCGGCGCTTAACGAGTTGATTTCGAGGGTGGGCTGTTCGCTCATTCGCCGAGATACACCTGTCTGACCACCGGGTCGGCACGCACTTCATCGGCGGAGCCGGTGAGGATCACTTCGCCGGCGTTGAGCACGGTCACGCGGTCGCAGAGCGGGAACAGGAAGCGCGTCTGGTGCTCGATGATGATCATCGTCACGCCCTGAGTCTTCAGACTGGCTAGGATCGCGGCCAGATGCCTGACCTCCTCGGCGGACAGTCCGGTCGCCGGCTCGTCGAGCACGATGATGTCCGGCCCGGCCACGCAGACCGAGGCGAGCTGCGTCAGCTGCTCGATGCCGTGCGGGACGTCTGCTACCTGCCTCGCCGTCCAGTCGCCGGCGCCGACGAGGCTGAGAGCCTCGCTGGCACGGCGTTGCATGGCCGCCAGATCGCGCCGGCCGGAGGCAAGCATCGGCCAGAGCGGCGCGCGGCGGACGATGCGCGGCACGCGATCGAAGAGCCCGACCATGACGTTCTGCGTCGGCGTCAGTTCCTTGACCAACTGCGCGGCCTGGAAGGTGCGCCGCAGTCCCAGCCGCGAGCGGCTGCTCGCCGGCATGCCGTCGACGCGTGTACCCTTGAGTAGGACTTCTCCGGCATGCGGCGTCAGGCGGCCAGATATCACATTGGCCAGCGTGCTCTTTCCCGAGCCGTTCGGGCCGATCAGGCCATGGATATGGCCGCGGCGGACGACCAGGTCGATATTGCGCAGGACCTTCGGGCCGAGCCCGTAGCCGAATTCGATGCCCCGGCACTCCACGATGACCTCGGAGTCTTTTGGCGAAGCGGACGAGGGCGCAATAGCGGGCGGGGCAGTCAAGGCTTCGGCCGCGGCGGCATCTGCCACCTGGGCTGTCCCGCCGGCGCGCCGTGCAAGCGCGCGCCGCGCAATGCCGACGACACCGTCGGGCAACAGCGTGATCGCCAGGATCGAGAGCGCTCCGTAGACGATCTCCTGCAGCCAGGGATTGATGTTGACGACATTCGGGAACATCGAGACGAACATGGCGCCGACGACCGGACCGATGCTTGTGTTGATGCCGCCGATCAGCACCATCACAAGCACGTTCAGCGACACCGACCAGTCGAACTGGCTGGGAGAGACGACGCCGAGGAACGAGAAGAGCCAGCCTGCCCCTCCGGCCATCGCGGCCGAGACACCGAAGACGCCGACCTTGATCGCCGCCGTGCGCGCGCCGGCGGCCTCAGCGAACGGCTCGGCGTCGCGGATCGAAAGCAGGATCGGGTAGAGCGGCGAATGGCGAATATTCCAGACCAGGCCGAGGCAGGCGAGCAGCGCCAGCATGATGCACCACACCAAAGGTGTGCCGAGCCATTCCAGGCTTGCCGGGAAATCCGGAAAGGCCGGGCCGAGCAGTCCCTGTAGGCCGCCGGTGACGGTGACCATGTCGGTCGCCAGGACCGTCAGCACCAGCGTGAAGATGAAGGTGGTGATGGCGAAGTAGAGGCCGCTGACCCTAAGCGACATTGCGCCCACGGCCATGCCGATCAAGCCCGTTGCCGCCAGGACCAGCATGAGCAGGCCGAAGACGTTCCAGCCATAGTCGTTGGCAAGGATCGTCGTCGCGTAGGCGCCGATTCCGAAAAAGCCGCCTTGGCCCAGCGAATAGAGGCCGAGCATCCCGGCCACGAGGTCGAGGCTGATCGCAAGGATGCCGAAGACAGCGGCCACCAGCAGTAGGCTCTGCAGGCCGAGGTCGGTTTGGGCGACATAGGCGGTGGCCGCTAGATAGGCGATCAGGGCAGCGGCCAGCCCGGCGGCGCGCCAGCGGCCGATGCGAAGCCTTGGAGCGGCGGCGCCCGACTGAGTATCGAATGCAGGGGCCATGCTCACCTCAGCCGCGCGTCATGGCCGCTCGGCGCGGGCGAAACAGTGGATTGCTGGTGCTGAACAGGCCTTTGGGCGAGACGATCAGGATCAGCACGAGCACGATGAAGGGGAACCAGTCCGAGGCCTGTGAATTGATCAGCGCGTTGGCGCCTTCGGCGCAGACGCCGAGCAGCACGCCGCCGAACATCGCCGCTATCGGCCGCTCGGTGCCGCCTCCGATCATCATGGCTATGAAGCCGTAGGTCCCGAACGTATCGCCGAGATAGGGATTGGCGAAGGTCGAAGGTCCGATGAGCAGGCCCGCGATCCCCGCGTAAACGGCGGAGACCGTGAAGGCGACGATCGCGACGATTGCTGTGTTGGCGCCGATGGCCGATGCCATCTCGGGATCGGCTGCCGTCGCCATGCCGAGCTTGCCGAACAGCGTATAGCGCCGCACGATCTCGAAGCCGGCGGCAAGCACCGCGGCGGTGACGATGGCGAGAAGCTGCTGGGCAGTCAGCACCGCGCCGCCGATCGGCAGGCTGATGCCGTTGAGGATCGGCGGAAAAGCCTGCGACGTCGGGCCCCAGATATAGGCGGCCGCATTTTCGACGATCACTGCGAAGCCTAGCGTCGACACCAGCCAGCCGAAGCTGAAGCGGTTCGACAAAAGGATCGGCCGCACCGCGATGACATAGGACAGGATGCCGACGATGCACGAGCACGCCAGGCCGGCAAGCGCGGCCAGCCAGACCGGATAGCCGGAGGAGGCGAGCTCGGCGGTGACCATGACGGTCACCATCATCAGCTGGCCCTGCGCGAAATTGATGATGCGGGTGACGTAGAACGAGATCGCGAGCGCCATGCCGATCAGACCGTAGATCGATCCTATCGCTACCCCGCTCAACACGAATTGCAGCACTGGTGGCTTGCCCCTCTCCCCTGGCCGGCGTCGCCTCCTCAGCCGGCTTGACCGCCTCGCGGGAGACGCTTCCGTCGGATAGCCGCCCGAATTCAAGATGAACCGTCGGGCGGGGGTTCCATGCCGCAATTTGTCCAGCTCTGGCCTGCTGCGCCGGTGTCAAAAACCTAGTCGAAAATGACCGTCCGGAAATAGCTGATGCGAGTGACATAACAGCTATGAGCGCAGCGATTGGACGGCGTTTCGGAACGGTGAAACGCGGGGCGCGGCGAGGCGGTCCAAGGCGTCTTTCGGCGCGCGGTTTTAGGAAGTTGGTTTGGTATAAAAGCAAGTGGGAGCAATAAGTTATCCTAGATGCCGAGCTCCCTTTTTGCGATACCGATGATCGTGCCCGGTCGGCTTCTCCAGTGGCATTGACAGGGTCGCTGAACCGGCTTCGGGGCGCTGGCGCTCGCGTTGACAAGGCCTGGCGACGGGATAGCAAAATCCATCACCGAGAGGGCGCGGGAAGCGCAGGGCAATTGAGCGATCGGGTTGTCGGTTCCTGCCCACCGATCGCAGGGAGGAAAATCAGACATGAGAAAACTCGCGACGACTTCCGCGATGTTGCTGGCCACGACGGCGTTCTGGGGGCTCTGCGTTCAAGCCAGCGCGGCGGACGAATATCTCATCGGCCTCATCGCGGGAACGACCGGCGCCTATGGTTCGACCGGTGTCGCCACGGTGAACGGCTCGCAGATGGCGGTCGACGAGGTCAACGCCGCCGGCGGTGTCGATGGCCACACCTTCAAGCTCGACCCGCATAACGACAATGCGTCGGCCACGCTGTCCGGGCAGCTTTATGAGAAGCTGATGTCGCAGGGCGCGATCGCTATTGCCGGCTCGCCCGACACCGGCCCGGTCACGGCGCAACTGGCTGAGCGCCATAAGTTCCCGACCATCGGCGTCGTCGACGATGGCGGCCTCACCGTCAATCCGGACGGGCCGACCAGCCCGCCGAACCCGTGGGTCTTCGACTTCGGTCTCAACACCTTTGCCTGGGGCGAGAAGATCGGCCAGCATGCATTGAAGCACTGCCCCGATGGCCTCGCGGTGCTGCATGATCCATCCACATACGGGCAGGGCGGTCTGTTCGGCATCCAGCTTGCCTATGACAAGGCCGGCAAGAAGATCGCCATGGATCACACCATCACCGAGAACTGGTCGACGGGCGCGACCGCTGGCCTGATGCCGGAGGTCAACGCCATCAAGGCCGCAGGCATCAAATGCGTCGACGTGTGGCTCACCCCGCAGGACCAGGCTGCCTTCGTGCAGGACCTGCATTCGATTGGTTACGACGCCATCGTCTACGGCAATGACGAGACCAACGCCGACGATACCTACTCGAAGCTCGCCGGCGACCTTGCCGATGGAACGATCACCGCGATGCTGACGACCGAGCTGCATCCGGGTCCGGAACTTCTGGCGTTCAAGGACGCCTACAAGAAGAAGTTCAACGTCGATGCCACGCCCTTCTCGGCGGGCGCCTATGACAGCATCAAGATGCTGGCGCAGGTCATCAAGGACGTGAAGTCGACGAATCCGAAAGACCTGCAGAAAGGCTTCAACGCGGTCCAGGGCTTCAAGGGCATGACCGGCAATATCGGCTTCTCCGAAAAGAGCCACATCACCATCACCGCCGAGCAGGTGACGCTGGTCAAATACGACGCCAAGAGCAAGACCTGGGTCGAAGTCACGGATTGACGTCTGGCTTAAAAACACACGGGCCGGTCCATCGGGCCGGCCCGGAGCCGTTTTTGATGTCCGTTTTCTAGAGCTGAACCATCCAGCTTTCAGGAACGAGGCGGAAGCCATCCCCCGCCTTCACCAGATGCGCGAACCCGGGCAGATGCAGGTGCCCGCCGGTGACGAGCAGCCGCTCGTTGGCGACATGCTCGAAGATCTTGCGGCGGTTTTCATGCGCCAACGCTTCATCAACGTCGAACTCGCTGGTGACCTGCGGCCGCGGAATCTGGATCTCCGGCACGTGCACCGTGTCGCCCCACATCACCAGCGTTTCGCCGGCCGAGTCGAGCTGATAGCCGCTATGGCCGGGCGTGTGTCCAGGCAGCGGAAGCTGCCGGATGCCCGGCACTACCTCGCCGCCTTCGGCGGGATGGAAATGACCCCGATAGCTGGACAGCAACGCATCGGCCGAACCGGTATAAGGCCGCGCCGCGGCGGACTTTTCAGCCTTCTCGGGATTGGACCAGAAGTCGAGATCATCCCGGTGAACGATGACTTCAGCCCGTGGAAAGAGCGGCTTGCCCGAAGTGTCCATCAGGCCGCTCGAATGGTCGGGATGGATATGGGTGAGCAGGACGGTGTCGAAGTCCGTGGGCTTGAAGCCGGCGGCTTCGAGATTCTGCGGCAGCAGCCCCATGGAATAGACCGTGGTCGACCCGCCTCCGGCGTCGACCAGGACGGTGTTCTTGCCCGTCTCGATCACGAAGGCATTGACGGTGAGACGCGGTTCCGTGTGCCGGAACTGCTCGCGCATCAGGCCCTCCATGTCGCCGCGATCCGTCCCGCGCAGGATGGCCACGCTGATATCGAGGAAACCGTCATTGATGACGGTCACCATGGCATCGCCCACTCGGCGTCTGTAGACCCCCGGCGTCTGTTTGCGCGGCTCGTCCGTCATCATTTCCTCCCGGTGCGACAGGCGCCTTTGGCGCCTCCTCTTGTCGCTCAGCAGTTTTGCGCGATTGGCAAGGCGGAGTGAAGCGATGAGGCAGTGCGGAATCAGGATAACAGCTATGGCGCTTGTCGCATGACAGGCCTTGCCGACGATGCCGAAAGTGTCCGGCTTTCAACCCACCGCACAGCTCAGGCGTCCGATGCCCCGCCCGGCATGAAACATAACTGATATTCCCTGGGCGGATATGTCTTGAGCCAGCCAAAAAGGGGATGGTCGCGGCGAGGAAAAGCAGGTCGCGAAGGGCTTCGCGACGGGCCGGCAAGGCCTGGTTCGGGAGGTGGCGCAATGGCCAAGGCGCGGTTGTCGCAGGAGGGCGTGGTGTTCGCGCTCGCCGTCGCGCTGTTCGTGGTTTTCGCCGCCACGCTGAACAATTTCCTGACCGCGGGAAATCTGATCGCTCTGGTGCGCAGCGTCTCCATCCTGGGCATATTGGGCCTCGGCATGGGGCTGGTCGTCATCGGCCGCGGTATCGACCTTGCCATGGTGGCGACCATGGTGGTGTCGCTGTCCTGGGTGCTGTCGATGGCGCAGGCCGGTATGCCCTTCGACACGGCTCTGGTCTACGGCGCCCTGCTGGCACTGGTCATCGGTTTGGCGAGCGGCATCCTGATCGCCTATGCAGACATTCCCGCCATCTTCACTACGCTTGCGATGGGCCTCGTGATGTATGGCTCGGGACGCGCCTTCCTGTTCCAGATCGACGTTCAGAACTCGCCTGCCGGCGTCGACTGGTTCGACTTCCTTGGACGAGGGGCTTTCCTCGGCCTGCCGATGCCCATCGTCGCCTTTGCCGTGCTGGCCGCACTGGTCGCGCTGGTGTTGATGCGCACGCGCTTCGGCCGCTTCGTCTACGCGGCCGGAGACAATGCGCTCGCCGCGCGCATCACCGGCCTGCCGCTGCGCCCGCTGATCGTGGCGCAATATGTGATCAGCGCTCTGATCGCTTTCCTCGCCGGCGTGGTGATGGCCGCCGCCGTCTCGGGAATGAGCACGCGGGTCTACAACTCGACGATGATCTACGACGTGCTGCTGGTCGTCGTGCTCGGCGGCATCAGCCTCAGCGGCGGCCGCGGCAGCGTGCGCAACGTGCTGGTGGGGACGCTGCTGGTCGGCGTGCTCCTCAACGGCATGACCATCCTCGACATCACCTACACGACGCAGAACCTCATCAAGAGCCTGATCCTGCTGCTCGCCATCACGGTCGATAGCTTCATCAACCCCAGGGACGAGCAGACTTCGCAACAGAGCCAGGGCGACATCTGAAGACAAGCTTTGCAATCCAATGGGAGGAAATCATGAAATTCAGAACTATCCTGGCGGCCGGGCTCATGGCACTCGGCCTGGCGGGGGCCGCACATGCCGATGACGGCCTCGACAATCCGTCGCGCAATCCGTTCTACGACGGCCTCAAGGGCAAGCGCGTCGTCTTCATTCCGCTGGCCATGGGCTTCGACCTGACGGAGGGCTGGGCGGCGATCATGCGCAAGCAGGCGGCCGACCTCGGCTACACGCTCGAGATCCGCGACCCGAACTGGAGCACGGATGCCGGCACGCGGGCGCTGACGGCGCTCATCGCCGAAAAGCCAGACCTGATCATCGCGCACAATCCTGACGTCCAGTCCTATGCGCGCCTTTTGAAGCGTGCGATGGACGCCGGCATCAAGGTGGTCCAGCTCAACCTGGAATCGGTAGTGCCGACCGACGCCTATGTCGGCGCCGACTGGTCGCGCGTCGGCTATATCGAGGCGGACGCGCTGGTGAAGCAGTGCGGCACGGGATCGGGCAAGTCCGGCAAGATCGCGATCATCCGCGGCCAGCCAACAGCGGCGTCGGACCTCTACGAGCTCTATGCCTACAAGCAGACCTTCGCCAAGGACCCGGCGATCAAGATCGTGTCCGAGCAGGCCGCCCAGTATGATCCGGCCAAGGCGCGCGCCATCATGGAGACGGTGCTGCAGCAGCATCCCGATCTCTGCGGCGTGGTCGGCAACTGGGACAACCAGGATGTCGGCGCGGGCGCTGCCATCCAGGCGGCGGGCAAGGCAAACGACGTCTATGTCGTGACCTCGGGCGGCGGCAACCAGATCGGCTGCGACAACATCCAGAAGGGGCTTCTCGACCTGATCATCAGCTATGACGTGCCGCTGCAGGGCAACGCGATCAACCAGCAGATCGTCCAGACGCTGCTGTCGCCCGCCAAGGCAGGCGAATCGAAGACCTCCTACTACACGCCGCTGACGCTGCTGACGAAAGACAATATCGGTCCGCGCACCTGCTGGTCGCTCGACCAGTTGAAGTGAGCCGGGGCAAGTCAATCAGCATCATGTCAAGCGACACTCTAGCGTCTCTGCGCTCGCGCTATCTCCCCGATCATCTGATCGGGGAGATCATGTCCAAGCGATGGATCGACAACGCCATCCCGTTCACCGCGCTGGTGCTTACCGTGCTGGTGATGGGATCGATCATTCCCGACTTCCTGTCGCTGTCCAGCTTGTCGGATCTCGCCCGGCAGTTCGCCGAATTCGGGCTTGTCGTCCTGGCGCTCACCGTCGTCATGATCTCGGGCGGCATAGATCTCTCAGTGGCCTCGGTCTTTTCGCTGGCCGTTCTGTTCTCGCTCATCGGCGTGAATGTCTACGAGCTGCCCGTGCCGGCTGTTCTCGCCGGCATTCTCGGCATGGGAATGATCTGCGGCGCCATCAACGGCGTGCTGATCGGCTATCTGCGGCTGCGCGCCTTCCTGACTACGCTGGTCAGCCTGATCATCTTCCGCTCGCTCTACGAGATCGTCTTCGTGCGCATGTCCACCTCGATCATGTCGGGGTTCTCGATGTCGGATCTGTGGGTGTTCATCGGCGAAGGCACGGTGCTCGGCATTCCGGTGTCGCTGGTGATCACGCTGATCATCGCGCTCGCCTGGCATCTGGTGCTGTCACGCATGCGGCCCGGTTGGCGGCTGACGGCCGTCGGCGGGGCGCGGCGCTCGGCCTTCAACGCCGGCATCAATGTGCGCTTCATGGTGTTCCTAACCTATGTCGCGTCGAGCACCATGTGCGCGCTCGCCGGCTTCCTGTTCGCGGCCCGCCTCGGGAGCACGGGGTCCGACACTGGCGTCGGCCTGGAAGTCCAGGCGCTGACCGCCGCTGTGCTCGGCGGCACCGCCATCGGCGGCGGCCGCGGCTCCGTCGCCAAGGCCATCATCGGCAGCCTGCTCGTGCTCATGCTGACCAACGGCCTGATCAATCTCGGCATCAGCGGTCCGATAACCTCGACGATCCTCGGCGCGATCCTGCTGCTCGCCGTCTTCGTCGACATGCGCTGGCAGAAGCACCGCCACCGCATCCTGGCCAAGGTCTATGTCTCGCCCGCCTATCTGTCGCTGCCGCCTTCGCCGCAGGTCGATGCGCCTGGCTCGCCTTATGTGCTCAACGATCGCCTGCGTTCCGTCGAGATCATCGGCCTCGGCGAGATCGAAGGGCCTGAGGACGTCATCCTCGATCGCGACGACAATCTCTATTGCGGCACCCGCCATGGCGACATCGTGCGCTTCTTCGGTCCCGACCATAAACGCTCGGAAGTGTTCGCGCATATCGGCGGCCATCCGCTCGGCATGGCCTTCGACAAGGCCGGCAATCTGCTCGTGTGCATCGGCGGCATGGGGCTTTTCCAGGTGGCGCCCGACAAGACAGTCACCAAGCTGACCGACGAGACCAACCGCAGCTGGTTCTCGGTGGTGGACGATTCGCGCCTTCGGCTGGCCGACGACGTCGATGTGGCGCCGGACGGCCGCATCTATTTCAGCGAGGCGACCATCCGCTACGAGCAGGAGGACTGGGCGACCGATGCGCTCGAGAGCCGCGCCAGCGGGCGCATCATTTGCTACGATCCGCGCACCGGCAAGACGCATACGGAAATCCCGAAACTGGTGTTCGCAAACGGCGTCGCCATGTGCCCCGACGGGCAATCCTTCATGTTCGCCGAGAGCTGGACCTGCTCGATCAGCCGCTATTATTTCTATGGGCCGAATAAGGGCAGGACCGAGAAAGTGATCTCAAACCTGCCGGGCTACCCGGACAACATCAACCGCTCTTCCGACGGCAATTACTGGCTGGCGCTGCTCGGCATGCGCGGGCCCGCGCTCGATCTGGCCCTGCGCATGCCCGGTTTCCGCAAGCGCATGGCCCGTCGCGTCGCGCCGGACCAGTGGCTCTATCCCAACATCAACACCGGCTGCGTGGTGAAGTTCAACGAGAAGGGCGAGATCCTCGACAATCTCTGGGACCTTGGCGGCCTCAACCATCCTATGATCACCTCAATGCGCGAGCATCGCGGCTGGCTCTATCTCGGCGGCGTCTCCAACAACCGCATCGGGCGCTACCGCCTGCCCGATGCCGACCCGAACTGGTGCGCGCAGGACGCCTATTGGGGCGCCCGCTCATGATCGCCATCTGGAAAGCCTGGGCCAATTTTCGCGGCTTCGATCTCACCGGCAGCACCGTGCCGCCGATGGACGGGCCCTTGCGGCCGAACGCGAAGCTGGACGCGATGCCGATGCTGATGCAGCTCGACGATGTCGACAACCTCACGGCCGCGCATGACGGCATCCTCTGCTCTGCCGGCAACGATCTGCTGACGCTGTCGGCCACCGGCGATGCCTCGCAATTCGAGCTGAGCGCGCGCTGTCCGATGGATGGACCGGTGAGCAGCATCGCCGCCTTGAGCGAAAGCCTGGCGATCGCCGTCGAAGGGCGCGGAATTTTCCTGGAGGGTCCCGGCGCCGCCTCAAGGCCGCTGAAGGTCGAAGGCATCAATCCTTCTTGCGTGACGGCCATGGTCTTCGCCGATCCGACGACATTGTTCGTCGCCGTCGGATCGGATCGCCACGCGGCGAGCGAATGGAAGCGCGACCTAATGACGAAGTCGGCGAGCGGCTCGGTGTGGCGCATCAATACCCGCAGCGGCCGCGCCGAACGGCTTCTGGGCGGGCTGGAGTTCGCGGCAGGCCTGGCGCTTTCGGGAGAGGACATCTTTGTCGCTGAAGCGTGGCGGCATCGCGTCCTTGCGCTGGCGGTCGGCTCACAGCCCCGCGTCGCGCTTGCGGCCTTGCCCGCCTATCCGGGTCGCATGACGCCGTCCGCCTCGGGCGGCTTCTGGCTGGCGATGTTCGCGCCCCGCAATCCGCTGGTCGAATTCGTGCTCAAGGAGGACGAATACCGGCGCCGCATGGTCGACACGATCGATCCGGCCTACTGGATCGCGCCGGCGCTTGCGACCGGAAAGAGCTTTCTCGAGCCGATCCAGGGCGGCGCGCGCAAGAAACTCAACATGCTCAAGCCGTGGTCGCCGACATGGTCGACCGGCCTGGTGGTGCGATGCGACGACCGCATGGCCATGCTGCGCAGCTACCAGAGCCGTGCCGACGGCGATGTCCATGGCGTGACGTCGCTCTGCGACACAGGTGGCAGGCTGATCGCCGGCGCCAAGGGTTCGGGCAAGATCGTGGCAATCGACGACGAGACGGCGGCATGAATTCACTGGTTCAACTGCGCGGGGTGTCCAAGGACTTTCGCGGCGTGCTCGCGATCTCGGACGTCAACCTCGACGTCCGTCGGGGCGAGATCCATGCCATCCTCGGCGAGAACGGCGCCGGCAAATCGACGCTGATGAAAGTGCTGGCCGGCGTCTATCAGCCGTCCTCGGGCGAGATGGTGCTGGATGGCAAGCCGACGGTTTTCAACTCGCCTTCCGATGCGCTCGCGCAGGGCGTCGCCATGGTCTTCCAGGAGACCAATCTGGTTCCGTCCATGTCGGTCGCGCAGAACATCTATCTTGGCGACGAAAAACTCTTCAACCGCCTGCGCGGCCTCAACATCCAGGCGCAGCGCTATCTTTTGTCGCTCAATTTCTACGTCGACCCCACGTCGCAGGTTTCCACGCTGGGCGCCGGCAAGAAGCAGATGGTCGAGATCGCGCGCGCCGTGCATCACCATGCCCGGCTCATCATCTTCGACGAGCCGACTGCGACGCTGACGCCGGAAGAGAAATTCCACTTCTTCAACCTGGCGCGCCGGCTGAAGGAGCAAGGCATCGCGATCATCTTCATCAGCCATGCGCTGGAGGAAGCGCTTTACCTGTCGGACCGCATCACGGTGATGCGCGACGCCAAGGTCGTCGTCACCGACGACACGCGCAATTTCGACCGCGATCGCATCGTGCAGGCG
>NZ_RZSB01000649.1:0-3444 GCF_004023285.1 Mesorhizobium sp. M2A.F.Ca.ET.067.02.1.1 | reverse complement strand
GAAATCGGAGGCGTTTTTTACTAACGGATCTCCCCTGAATTTATCGGCGTCGGTGTTTGCGGGTGTCACCGCTCTTGGGTTTTTGTCATATATTATGGGGATTCACAGCGTGACATATGGCCGGGCGGATGGCGTCGTCAAGCAGGTGGGGTTTCTTTGGACAGCGAATTGGACATTCGTCTTCATGGTATTTTTGCCACTGTTTTTTGCCTTCGTGACCGAGCTAGTGACCTTTTGGAAAGATGAAGGCCGCCCAAAGCTTATGGGGAATCGCAACAAGATGGAAAGCGACGATGCCTGGGCGCGCAGCGTAGAAGCTTCTTCGTATTCATATTGGGCGGTTTTTTTGATTTGTGTGGTGTTCGCCGGTCTTTTTCAGTGGATCGGCGTGTGTTTGCTCCCGCTGATGAAGGGCGGTGGCAATTATGCGACGGACTGGGGCAAGTTGGCGATTGTGCGCCCTGAGCTTATATCGGTGCCGGAAGAGGTCGTGTTCACCGGGCTAGCTTACCTCTATATGTGCCTGTGCTTTTATCTGTTCTTCGTAGGTCTCGTTTTGCTCTATACGGTGATCCATGACCTCTGGATTATTGGCGGGGCATCGAAAAGTGGGCCGGAGGCGGATTATCAACACGAGGTCAACGAAGCCAACCTCAGAGTGATGCGTGGAATTTTTCGGTGTACTGTTTTGGGGGTTCTGATCGGCATAGTCATGAAGCTCCAGAGTGCTTACCTGACATCGCGTGGAGAAAATATCGTGGCTTGGTTGGTCGGCGATATGTCGTCAGCCTTCTATGGCGGCAACGACGTGGGCGATGGGATCGCCTATAGGATGCCGACGCATTACAGCAGCTTTCTTATCGTTATTTCGACCTGTGTTGTTTTTGTGTACGGGACCATCCGTTTAGGCGGCGGAAGTCGGGTTCAGGTTCCCTTGTGGAAGATGTCGGCGGTCGTGGCGTTACTCGTTGCTGGCTACTTGCTGATCGACGCATTTGCTGGTTTTTCGATCCTGCTGGGCGTTGGAGTGCTGCTCGCGACATACGGCCTATTTGATCCCGGATTTGGTCGATGGCGAGCAAGCGAATTAGGAAAAAATCACAGTGTATCATAACTGGCTTGATCGTTGGGATGAGCGGCGTGCGCGACGCGGTGAGGTAGGGAAGAAGACAACGGATTTCATCCTTGACGCGGACCGCGCCTTTCCGGGCGCGGGGAAGATTGCAAGTATCGAGGAGTTTTGTGTTCTTGCCGACCAGGCCGTGGCTGATCCAGCCTTTTTCGATGAGCCGAGTGAGAGCGATGAGAGTTTTGAATGGAAAGACGGGTGGCTAAAATTTCCGTCGGACATTGCGACTGATATCGCACCGAACAATGTTGTGTGGGCGAAAATCACGGAAAGCGGGTCGTTCGATCGGGCGATGGTGATCTTTCACCATTGGAATGCAAGCGCGCGGAACCGTCGGATTGCCAGTTTTTTCTCGCGGCGTGGTATCACCGTTGTCGAGATTGCCATGCCGCATCACTTCGAGCGCAGCCGTCCTGGCTCCGTCCACGCCGATTATATGCTTAGCCCCAATCTCGGGCGAACGATCCAGTCCATAAGGCAGGCAGTATTGGATGGGCGAAAGCTCATACGTTGGTTGAAAAGCGAAGGCTATAGAGAGATTTCGGTTCTTGGCATGAGCTTAGGGTCCTGGGTCGCGGGGTTGATTGCTGCGCGCGATCAGGCCGTGTCAAAAGCCTCGCTGTTCCTGACGGCGGGGAGTCTAGCGGACATGGTCTGGACGGGCCGCGCGACACGATCGATACGCGATAGCCTTGAGCCTGAGATTGAGCTGACCGATCTCAGAAGGGCCTGGGGCCCACTTAACTTGGAGAATTACGCACATAGTCTGGCAAGGCCTGATCTCGATCTTCACGTCGTGTTCGCCAAGCGAGACAAAGTGGTATTGCCGGCGCTCTCGGCGAGGTTCATGCAGAGGCTGGAGAACGCCGGAGCCCGGCTAACTATTTTGGCGTTGAACTGTGGTCACTATTCGCTTGCCATGCCGCCTTACATTTTGTTGGCCGGTTTGAGCTTGAAACGGTTTCTGTCGTGTGCGGACAATTCTCCCCTGGGTTGGCGGCGGAAGCGGTAGTTTCCTCGTGCGGCGCGCACTGCCTTGGCGATCGCCTTGTTTATGGCTTCGAGGTCGCAGTTTTCGGGATGAAATTTGCGTCCGGCCCACCGGCGGATGGCCTTATGCTCTTCGTGACCGCTGTCGCGCCATGCTTGGAGGAACTCGGCATAGCCGTGCGGGCCGCCGACGTCCTCTGGCGGCCGGCTGCAATGCAGCGAGGACAATTGATGCCTGGCTCGCACGGAAGGCGTTCCAGACGGAGCAGATGGGCCGGAGACTGCTCAAAACAAAGCGATGCCTGTGCCGGCATTGATCATAACTCAACTTGTGCCGGCAGTGCTCGACGTAACGCTTACCGCGAACTGGACCATCGTGCTGCAGTGGTATGTCAATGGCGGAGACTAACCCACACCTCCTGTCGTATTTGTCGAATCCGCGACACAATGTTTTCGGCCTTGCTACCTGCTGCACTCCGGGTCAAGTCGTTGAACAAAGCCCATAAAAATATTTCTGAGGCGCCCTCGGCACAATTGGCATCACTTTTGAGAAGTCCTCTTCGTGAAACGACGCGGCGGCACCGGTGTTCGTCCAAGTTGAGCTGTGGCTCGGACATGGGTGCGCCAATCCGGCAAGCTCCCTGTTCGAGAGGGAATCCCATTTGCAGGCATTCCCGCCGGTCTACTACCCAATACTCAAAATAGGAGGCAACGATGACTGACGAAAGTAAACCGGATCGCGAGGAGGATTTTGCGATATTCAACCATCTTGAGTCCGAAGTGCGCAGCTACGCCCGCAGCTATCCCGTCGTTTTCGCGACGGCACGAGGCGCCCAGCTGTTTGCGCGCGATGGGACAGCCTATCTCGACTTTCTCATGGGTTGCTCAAGCCTAAATTATGGACACAACCCCCCTGCGCTGAAGTCCGCGCTCACAGACTACATTGCAGGTGACGGCATCACCCATGGCCTCGATCTGTATAACGAAGCCAAGGAGTCGTTTTTACGAGAATTGGACGAGACGATTTTCAGACCGCGACAGCTCGACTACGTCGTTCAGTTTCCCGGTCCAACCGGCGCTAACGCGGTCGAGGCTGCCCTCAAGTTAGCGCGCAAGATAACTGGTCGGTCCAACATCATAGCCTTCACCAACGGGTTTCATGGCCTGAGCCTTGGGGCTCTCTCCTGCACAGGCAGCCGATTTCACCGCGCAGCCGCTGGCCAGTTGCTTGGCCCCGTCACGCGGTTACCCTATGACGGCTACTTTGGGTCCAGTGTAGACACCGCCGACTACCTTGATCACCTGCTCTCGGATCCCTCCAGCGG
>NZ_RZSB01000648.1:0-3445 GCF_004023285.1 Mesorhizobium sp. M2A.F.Ca.ET.067.02.1.1 | reverse complement strand
GAACTCCGCTGCTGCCGTGGCCGACGCGGAATAGACGGAAGCACCCGCTTCGCTGACGATCACCTTGAGCGGCTTCGGCCCGGCGCCAGCCGGCAGGTCCGACAGCATGTCGGCAACAAGCTTCTCTGTCTCACGGCTGCCGGTGCCGTTGCCGATCGAGATCAGCTCGACCTTGTGCTGGCGGATGAGCGCCGCAAGCTCGGCCTGCGTGCCGCGAATGTCGTTCCTCGGCGGGAAGGGATAGACCGTCGTGGTCGCCACCAGCTTGCCGGTGCCGTCGACCACCGCCACCTTGACGCCGGTGCGGATGCCGGGGTCGAGACCCATCGTCGGCCGCGAGCCGGCGGGAGCGGCGAGCAGCAGGTCCTTGAGATTGCGGGCGAAGACGTGGATCGCCTCTTCCTCGGCCCGTTCACGCAAGTCGCGCATCAGGTCGAGCGTCAGATGCAGCGACAGTTTTATCCGCCACGTCCAGCCGGCGACCTCCATCAGCCATTTGTCACCGGGCAGCGTGCCGCCGATGGCATAGGCATTGGCGATCATGCGCTCGACCGGTTTCACCGGCGAGGCGTCGTCGGCATCGACCTCGATGTCGAGCGACAGCACCTCTTCGTTGCGGCCACGCAGCATGGCGAGCGCACGGTGGCTGGGCACGCCCGACCAGCGCTCGACATGGTCGAAATAGTCGGAAAATTTCGCGCCGGCCTCCTGCTTTCCGTCGACGACTTTTGCGCGCAGGAAGGCGCGTTCCTTCATATAGGCGCGCAGCTTGCCGACCAGATCGGCATTCTCGGCGAACTGCTCGGACAGGATGTCGCGCGCGCCTTCAAGCGCCGCCTTGGCGTCGGCCACCTCTTCCGTGACATAGGCGAGCGCAAGCTCGGCCGGAATTTTGGAGCGGTCGGCGAGGATGGCTTCGGCGAGCGGCCCGAGCCCGCGTTCCCTGGCGATCTCGGCCTTGGTGCGCCGCTTCGGCTTGTAGGGCAGGTAGATATCCTCAAGCTCGGCCTTGGTGGCGGCCGCGGCGATCTTGGCCTCCAACTCCTCGGTCAGCTTGCCCTGCTCGCGGATGGAGCTGACGATCGTCTCGCGCCGCGCGTCGAGCTCGCGCAGATAGGCGAGCCGCTCGGAAAGATCGCGCAACTGCGTGTCGTCGAGCCCGCCGGTGACTTCCTTGCGGTAACGCGCCACGAAAGGCACCGTGGCGCCCTCGTCGAGCAGCCCGATCGCCGCCGCGGCCTGTTCCGGCCGTGCGCCGATCTCGGCCGCGATGATTGCTGCGATGCGCTTGATGTCCGATGCCATGCTCGTTCCTGTCGAAAAGAGCGGCGACCATAGGCCGGGATGCCGGCCGCGCCAACCACGCCGTTTTCAACTACCCCTGGAGGTCCACAGGAAACAGCTATGAATGCGACCCGCCGAACGGTTCAGACCATCGTGCTCAGCGCCTCGAAGAAGCTGACGAGGTCGAGGTCGAGCCGATCATCGACAGGTTCCGGCTGCGACGACATCTTGGCGATGACCACTTCCGTCTTCGGATTGACGTAAAGCCACTGGCCGTGGATACCGATGCCGCAGAAGGCGCCGCTGTCATGGCCGGTCTGGTACCATTTGTTGCGGTAGCGCCCCTTTGGGAACAGGAACGCCATCGTGCCGCGCTGCCAGGCCTCAAAGCTGCCGCCGGTGGCGACCGTGTCGCGCACCCAGGCTTCCGGGACGATGCGGCGGCCGTTGGCCGTGCCGCCCTGCCGCATCATCTCGCCGATACGGGCAAGATCGCGTGGCGTCATCGACATGCCGCCGGCGGTGCGCGCCGTGCCTTCCATGTCGACCGTCACAGACATTTCGCTTGCGGCGCCCAGCGGCAGCCACAGCTTTTCGCTGAGCAATTGGCTGACACGCTTGCCTGATGCCCGCTCCACCAGGATGCCAAGCATGTCTGAATTGGGCGAGCGGTAGCGATAGGTCTGCCCGTGCGGCTCAACGAGACGCTGCAGCGTCAGCAGGAATGCCGCGAGGCTTTCCGACCCGCCGCCCGGATTCCACAAGGTCGAACGGCGATAACGGGCAAACGCGCTTTCCGGATCGAGATAGGCTTCCTCGAAATCGAGGCTGACCGTCATGTCGAGCACGTTGCGCACGCTCGCATCGCCATAGGCGGAGCCCTTGGCCTCCGGGATGTAGTGCGTCACGGGTGCGTTGGGATCGAACAGCCCCTCGCCTTCCAATATGCCGACAAGAATGGCGGTCACCGACTTGCTGATCGAAAAGATGATGTGACGCGCTCCGAACGGCATATGCGGCGCCGACCAGTCGCCGACCAGCTTGCCGCCCCTCAGGATCGTCAGCCCGTCCGTATCGGAGCGCTTCAAGAAGTTCCCGACGGTTTCGCTGCCGCCGGCGAACGAAACCTTCTCTTCGAGCAACGTGCCGACCGATTTTGCCTGCTCCTCGCCGCCGGGCGCCGCCGCGACATGCGCGCTCGGCACCAGTTCGCCGACATTCTGGAACGACCATCGGTTGAACGGCGAAAGCCGCCAGGTCTCAAGCCGCACGTCCTTGCGGGCAAAGCCATACTGTGTCTCGAACGCGGTTTTGCCGGTCATGATGCTCTCGCGGCTGCTATGTTGGGGGTTTTCAGGCCAGCGCCGCGGCTATGGCATGGACGGCCTTCAGCGTCGCCACGGAATAGGCTTTGTTGGTGAAATCCGGATAGGTCGAAAGCTTCACCACGACCATCCTGTGTTCCCAGCTCATATGGATCAATTGGCCGAACACGCCGCGGCACATCAGCGAGCGCGAGTGTGAATCCTCGATCCAGAACTGGTTGCGGTAGCTCCCGTCCGGAAGGCTAGGGCTGAAATTCGGGCCATGCCTGCCGCTGCGCGTCGCCTCGATCCAGTCGGCCGGGATCACCCCGCCGCCATTGTCGAGGATCAATTGCCCGAAGCGGCCATAGTCGCGCAGCGTCGCGTTGAAGCCGCCATCGGCCAGCGCATAGCCGGCGCTGTCGACAGTGAAGCAGGCGCTCTCGTCGGCGCCGAGTTTCTGCCAGAGCTCCTCCGAGACGAGCTGCGCCAGGCGCTTGCCGCTCACCCGCTCCATGACGAAGGCGAGCACGTCGGTCTCGATCGAGCGGTACTCGAACGCCTCGCCATGCGGGCGCACCTGGTCCTTCAGCCGCAGGATCAGCTCGAACATGTGCGAGGGCCACGCGAACTCCGGATCGCCGCCCGGTGGGACCGGCTTCCAGCCGGTTGCGACATCGACCTGGCCGATCTCGGAATAGCGATCGGTGTATTCCTCGGAAAAGCGCACGCCCGTCGTCATGTCGAGCACATGCTGCACGGTGGCCCCGGCCCAGCCGGTTTCGGCGAGTTCCGGTAGATAGTCGGTGACGAGCTTCGCCGGATCGATCAGGCCGCGCCCGACCAGTATGCCGCAC
>NZ_RZSB01000647.1:0-3447 GCF_004023285.1 Mesorhizobium sp. M2A.F.Ca.ET.067.02.1.1 | reverse complement strand
GGCGGAGACCGGTCGACGGGGAGGGGTCTGACAAAAAGAGTCCTTTCGACCCCCACCCCGATCCTCTGCGCGGATCGACCCTCCCCACAAGGGGGAGGGTGGAGCCCTACTGCCTTTTATACTCCCGCACCGGCGACTTCGTGCCATCCGTATAGGTCACCTGCACCGCCATCGATTTTACGTCGTCCTTGACCTTGAAATAGGGCTGGTAGTCGGAGGGAATGGCGTAGGGGTCCTTGGCGTCGCAGGGCGGCATCTTGATCTCCTTGTCGAGCGCCGAGCCGTTGAGGCTGTAATGCACCTCCTTGATGGCGCAGCGGTAGGAGAGCATCTGGGTGAAATAGACCAGGCCACGATTGCCGCCGGAATCGAAAGCGATCCATGACGTCCAGAACTGGTCGAGGATCTGCTTGTTCTCCTGCTGCAGCGCGCCGTCGGGGTCGAAGCGGATGTCGAACGGGCCGGTCTCGCGGCCGCGGATGTCGAGATATTTTATCGCGATGGTGGTGGCGGCAGTGCTGTCCGGCAACTCGAAGCTCGGATTGGGCATCGGCTTGCCGGTGCGCTGGTCGTTCATCGCCATCAGGCCGGTGTCGGTGAACGGGCCGGAATCGCCAAGGCGCCAGGAGATCGCCGTCGCCGGCTCGGGCAGCGAGATCGTCATCGACCAGCCGGCGTTGGAGCGCATCGGCGTCAGCGTCGGCACGAAGCGCGATGTGTCGAGCACATCGCCCAAAGCCGTCAGCCGGCTGCGGCTGCGGTCCAGCCAGTCGGCCAGTTGTGTCTGGTCGACGAAATATTTCAGCAGGCCGCCATCCTGCTCGTAGGAGACGAATTTGCTCAGCGCCTGCGCCTCGCTGCGCTTGTCGGCCAGCGTCTGGCTGCCGAGACGATCCTCGGAAAATTCCTGCGCCAGGAGAAAATAAGCCGGCGCGTAATCGGGGTTGGCCGCGATGAAGGCGTTGAGCTTGTCGAGCCGCTGCGCGTCGTCGAACTGCAACAGATGCACGAGCTTGATCGACGGCGCCTTGGCTTTCTCCGTCAGCGTGCCGAACACTTCGCGGGCGCCGGCCTTGCCGTCCTGGACTCTCAGCAGCATGGCAAAGCGCGTGTAGGGATCGATGGCGTCGACGTCGAAGCCGGCAAAGGCCAGATAGGAACGGCGGGCATTGAGCATGTCGCCGGCGAGCTCGTAGACGCGAGCATTGTGGTAGAATTCGTCGGGACGCTTCGGATCGGCGATCGCGCCGCCCTGGGCCGAGAGCTGGGCAAAACCCTTGGCGATCGTGTCGATCGAAGCAGCGATCTGCTCGGTGGTCGCCTGCAGTTTTTCCGCCTGCGCCTGCTGCTGTTGCTGGCCGGCGGCCAAGGTGTCGGTCGTCTGCTTGACCGCCTCGACAGTCTTCTGCGTCTCGGCGCCTTGCTCCGACTGCTGCTGTTGGGCGGAAGCGATCTGCTCAGTCTTCTGCGCCACCGTATCCGTGGTCTGCTTGACCGCCTCGACGGTCTTCTGCGTCTCGGCACCCTGCGCGGTCTGCTGTTGCTGGGTGGAAGCGATCTGCTCGGTGGTCTTGGCGACCGTATCGGTCGATTTCTTGACCTCCTCGACCGTTTTCTGCGTCTCGGTGACCGTCTGCTCGATCTTCGCCACCTTCTGCGAGACGATGCCCAGCGATTGCTGCAGCTCGGCGACGGCCGGCACAAGGTTGGCGATCACGCCGTTCTGCGAATTCGTTTCCTGCTGGATGCCGTAGACGCCGCCGGCGATCGCCGCCGCACTGGTGGCGAAGATCAGCGCCGGCATCGCCTTGGCGGCCAGCACCAGGCGCAGCACCATGGCGACGGCGATGATGATGGCCGCGACGGCGGCGACCAGGGCAATGTAGGCGGCAAAGGGCCCGAGCGGGTTGAGCACATCGCCGACTGCGCCGCTGATAAAGGCGAAGCTCGCCGCCCATTTGCCGGTGCGGCTGAGCGATGCCCTGAGCAACGAGGTCGTACCCGTGGCGATTTCCGACATGCCGATCCCCCAAAACCAAGCCGCGACATACTAGCGGAAAGGGGGTGGGGATGGCAAAGCGGATCGAGCCGGGCGTGGACTGCCCCTCACCCAGCCTCCGCTTCGCTCGGCTGACCATTCCGGGGCGAGCCACGGGTCTCGCCCGTCCTTCGGACCCCCAAGGGGAGAGGAGATTGTCAGCGCCTGCGCCAACCTCTTCTCCCCCACGGGGAGAAGGTGGCCGCGAAGCGGCCGGATGAGGGGACGGCGCCAACGTCGAAGGACAAGAACCCGTCCTCCACCCCCCCGAAACCTGGGCAAATGCCTTGTTGCCCTCGTTAACCAGTTGGACGCGGCATATGGGTTACGTTAGCTTCGCCGCGTCTCAGCAACAGTTTTAGAACAGTCTTGCCCCCTACCTTCCCTCTCCTCCAGAAACTCATCGCCATATTGGCATTGCTCGCGCTGGTCGCCGGCTGCACGACGGCGGCACCGCCTGAAAGCGTGCTTGCCGTGCCGGCGCAGCCGCAGAAATATGCGGCGATCGTGGTCGACGCCTCGACCGGCAAGACCCTGTTCGAGGTCAATTCGCGGTCGCAGCGCTATCCGGCGTCGCTGACCAAGATGATGACGCTCTACATGCTGTTCGAGGCGCTGGAGAGCGGCCGGGTGATTAAGGAGACGCGGATCCCGGTTTCCGATCACGCGGCCTCGCAACCGCCGACAAAGCTGCGTTTTAGGCGCGGCGAGACGATCGACGTCGATTCCGCCATCCGCGCCATGGTGGTTAAGTCGGCAAACGACGTGGCGGTGGCGGTGGGCGAATATCTGGGCGGCGGCTCGGAGGACCAGTTCGCCGCCATGATGACCGCCAAGGCGCGCTCGCTCGGCATGAGCGGCACCAATTTCCGCAACGCCTGCGGCCTGCCCGATGACGGCCAGGTGACCACGGCGCGCGACATGGCGGTGCTGGGCATGGCGCTGGAAAAGCGCTTCCCGCAGCATTTCCACTATTTCTCCGAAAGCGACTTCATGTTCCGCGGCAGGCTGGTGCGCGGCCACAACGACATGCTGGGGCGCGTGCGCGGCGTTGACGGCATCAAGACCGGCTACATAAGAGCTTCCGGCTACAACATCGTCACCTCCTACAATGCCGACGGGCGGCATCTGATCGTGGTGGTGATGGGCGCCGACACCGCGCGCCAGCGCAACGACCATGTCGAGGCGCTGATCCAGCGGAGTCTCGGACCGGCGATCGCCGATGCAAGCCAGCCCAGGCTGATGTATTCCGGCCAGCAGCCGGCCTCGCCGCCGCTGCTTCCACCGGCGGACTCGGCGTTGCCAGGGTTGCCGCCGCAGCAGCCGACGCCCGCGTCGGCGGCGCCGGGTTCGACGGCGTCCGATTTTCCGTCGCCGGATCTGGCCTCGCCCGGCGCGCCGCTGCTGCC
>NZ_RZSB01000646.1:0-3453 GCF_004023285.1 Mesorhizobium sp. M2A.F.Ca.ET.067.02.1.1 | reverse complement strand
GACATTGCTGCGCAGATGCGGGAGGTCGAGCTCGCGAATTTCATGACCGTCGATCCGCACCGAGCCGTGCTGGATCGGGTACGTGCCGCGCATCAGCCGCGTCAATGTCGACTTGCCCGAGCCGCTGCGCCCGACGATGCCGAAAACCGAACCGGCCGGGATGGTCAGCGACACGTCGTTCAGGGCCGGCGGAGCGCTGTCGCTGTAGCGGAAGATCACATGCTCGAACTCGACAGTGCCCGCGATCGGCGGGCGCAGGCCGCGCACATTCGGTGGCCGCTCCGGACTGCGGTTCATGATGTTGCCGAGCATTCGCACCGAGAGCCCGGCCTCCTGGTAGCCTTGCACCAGACCGACGATCTGTGAGAGCGGCGTGGTGACCCGGCCCGACAGCATGTTGAACGCGATCAGCGCGCCCACCGTCATCTGGTTGTCGAAGACTAGCAGGGCGCCGAAGCCGACGACCGCAACCGTCAGCAGCTTTTCGAGAAGCCCGATCACCGCCTGCGCCGAGGTAGAAATCCGCCCGACGTCGAACCGCGACTCGGCGGCCTGGGCGCAGAGCGCGTCCCAGTCGCGCTGGCGCAAGGGCTCGGTCGCCAACCCTTTGACCGTTTCCATGCCGTGGATGGTCTCGACGAGATAGGCCTGACGCTGCCCTTCGGCCTCGTAGAGGACGCGCAACTTGCGGCGGTAGAGCGGGATCAGCCCGCCGATCACACAGGCGGTGACGGCGGAAAAGCCGAGCACCATTGTGGCGAGACGACCGCTGTAGAGGAACAGCAGCGGCACGATGACCAGCAGCGAGGTGGCGTCGAGCAACGTCAGAAAGAGGCGGCCGGTCAGAAACTCCCGGATCTTCTCGACCTGCTGCATGTGCTTGGTGATGACGCCGGCCGAGGCGCGCTCGAAGAAATCGATCGGCAACGACAGCAGACGCGCGAAGGTGCGGATCGAGGTGCGCACATCGATCCGTGCCGAGGCGTAGACCAGCAGGATGCGCCTGAGATAGTTGAAAACCGCATCGAACAGGACTGCGGCGCTGACCCCGATGGCGAGCACAACGAGCGTCGTATAGGCCTGGTGCACGAGCACCTTGTCGACGGTGATCTGGATGAAGATCGGCAGGGCAAGCGCCAGCACCTGCAGCGCGACCGCGGCCACCGCGATGTCGCGGAACATCGCGCCGTTGCGGACGACTTCCGGGAGGAACCAGGTAAAGCCGAACGGCCGGCTCTCATCCGCCAGCGCGAATGTGCGGCGCAGCAGCAGGAGCTCGCCGGTCCACTTCCTGCAGAACGTCGCCTGGTCGAGGGGTAATACGTCGAGGCAGTCAGCGAGGGGGTCGAGGACTCCAACCTTGTTCTCGTTGAATCCGAGCAGGATGACGCTGTTGCCATTTGTCAGCCGGGCGATCACCGGATAGGCGTCGCCGAGGCGTTGCAGGTCCTTCCAGCCGACCTTTAATTTGCGGCTGCGCATGCCGCTGCTGCGGGCGATCTTCGGCAGCAGCCGGGTGATGTCGTCATCGGGCCTCAGCGCAAAGTCGTGCTTGATGCGCTCGGGGGAAAGATCGATGCCGTAGTGCCGCCCGATGGCGACAAGGCACTGCAGTGCTGTTTCGACCGGAGACCCTTCCACGGTACCGCGCAGATTATCAGGCTTGGCGGCGCGAAGGGTGGAGGAGCGCGTTTGGGTCATCCAGGTGAGGACGAGCCATACGAGCACCGTGCACAGCAGGAACTGAACCGGGGGACTCGGCCTGTGGAGCCACTCGACCGGCCCGTGCCCGGCGGCGGCGAGGGTGGCGAGCGCATCGGACAACCAGCGATTCAGTTCGCCATAGAGATCGTTCATGGCTCTCGCTCCGCGGCATGTCGGCAGGTCGGCGCGTGGACGAGCGCCGTGACGCAAACGGGCCTCGGCGTGCTCCCGCTTCCGCTGCGCCATGACGGGCGGAGAGGGGCTGTGTTGGGCATGAAGCACCGACGCATTTGGGCTATTGCTCGTCGCTGAAATTTGGCGATTTCGGCCGCCGCCGCGCGGTCGCCGCGGGCGTTGCCGCCGCAGGCAATGCCGCCTGCGGCATCAGCCGCACCACCGTTGCTCCAGCATCTGCCGTTTCCTCCCCGACCGGCAGGGGAGAAGTGGGCTGGGAGCCCGGCTCGGCTCCCGGTGACGACGGCTGCTGCGACCGCAGCACGCCCGCCTTCTCTAGCTGTTCGCGCATGCCGTTCTGCGTCTGCAGCATTTGAGAGAAGGCCTGCAGGCTGGTGATCAGCCGCTGCGTCACGCGCGGCTCGGAGCCGGACAGCGAGACCAGATCAATGCGGATCATGCCGTGCTTGAGCGAAATCTCGCCAAACGCATCGACAAAGGTTTCGGGTACTACGTCCATTTACCTACCCCAAAAAAGCGGCCGGGCTTTCGGCCCGGCCGCTGCTCATGCGCGTTAAGCAATCGCGACGTGGATCGCGAACGGGTCGCTCTTGGTATCATTATCGCCATCGGCGATGGTTGCCGTGAAGTTCATGTCGAGCGCCTCCGGGTTGAACGTGTTGGAAATATTGAACTCGATCACCGGGACCTTCACGGTGCCCGAACCCATGAAGAGCTGGACCGCGTCCAAGTCGTTCTTTTGGTCGATGGAGGGGATGACGAAGCTCACTTGCCCGCCGGCTTCTTGGTACAGATCCGCGCTCTCCACCTTGGTAATCGCGCCCACGGTGATCGAGTTGTCGGCGTTGCGGGTGTAGGTCCTGTAGAAGATGCCCTCGGTCGAGGGGTCGTAGCCGCCGACCGAATTGTCGATGAAGATCTTCATGCTGCTGACCAGGAAAGCCGTCGGGTCAATCACAAAGCTCTCATCGAAGGCACCTCCCTGTGTCGTCGCGCCGTCGACGCCGGCATTGGCGTTGCCATCGAAGTTGTTGTTGCCGAGCCCGATGCCCGACGTGCTGACGTTCATCTGCGCCGGGCTGAGATACGTGGCGTTGGTCTGGATTTGGCTCTCGCTCGCGTCGAGGAAGCCCTTGATACTGGTCGGATTGGTCGTGGCATTAACTGCGGAGAATACGATCGAGCGGTTTCCGATCGTCAGCGTCCGCACCGGATCCGGCCCGCCCGCATCGAGGCTTCCGTTCGCGGACGAAACCGTCGTTATCGTTCCGGGCGGGGTTGTCAGCTCGATCTTGTAGTTGCCGGACCCCGGATCGACCGCATCGAATGTCAGCTTGAACGCCACCGGCTGAGGGTTGACGATGCCGTCGTTAGTGAAGTCGTCGGTGATCGTCCCGTTGAAGACATAGTTCCCGTTCACATCGGTTGTCGTCAGCGTCCCGAGCGAGCTGTTGACGGTCACAGTGGAGTGGGAGTCGATTGTGTAGTTGTTGAAGGTCACGTTCAGCGACTTGAACCCGTCCGCGCCAGGAGCGTCGGACCAAGTGCTGCTCC
>NZ_RZSB01000645.1:0-3454 GCF_004023285.1 Mesorhizobium sp. M2A.F.Ca.ET.067.02.1.1 | reverse complement strand
GTGCAGCGCCTCGCCCATGCCGTGCAGGCGCTGGAACTCGAAGCTCTCGCGGTCCTTCGCCATCGATAGGATCGCAGCGACCGTGTGCGCGTTATGGGTGGCGAACTGCGGATAGATGCGGTCGGTCATCGACAAAAGCTTCTTCGCGCAGGCCAGATACGAAACGTCGGTGTTGGCCTTGCGGGTGAAGACCGGATAGCCGGTAAGACCCAGCGTCTGCGCCCGCTTGATCTCGGTGTCCCAATAGGCGCCCTTGACTAGCCGCACCATGATCCGGCGGTCGTATTTCTTCGCCAGCGCATAGAGCCAGTCGATGGCGAAAGCCGCGCGCGGGCCATAGGCCTGGACGACGACGCCGAAGCCGTCCCAGCCGGCAAGTTCCGGTTCGGCCAGCACGCGTTCGATGACGTCGAGCGACAGGTCGAGGCGGTCCGCCTCCTCGGCGTCGATGTTGAGACCCATGCGCGAGTGCCGCGCGGCAAGCGCCAGCGACAGAAGCCGTTCGGCCATCACCGGCAGCATCGTCTCGCGCTGCGCCACCTCGTAGCGCGGGTGCAGCGCGGACAGCTTGACCGAAATGCCGTGATTGTAGCGGATGTCAGGGCCGTTCGACCCGGCATCGAGCGACGAGATCGCATCCGCATAGGCGCGGTGGTAGCGCAGCGCGTCGGCCTCGGTGCGGGCCGCCTCGCCCAGCATGTCGAAGGAATAGAGATAGCCCTTCTGCGTCATCGGCCGGCCGCGCTTGACGGCCTCGGCGATGGTGCGGCCGAGCACGAACTGCTCGCCCATCTCGCGCATCGCCGCAGCGACCGCCTTGCGGATCACCGGCTCGCCCAGCCGGCGCACCATGGCGCGCAGCGTGCCTTCGATGCCGCCCTCGCCTTCGTCGAGCACGCGGCCGGTGAGCATCAGCGCCCAGGTCGAGGCGTTGACGAAGATCGAGCTCGAGCCGCCCGAATGCGCCGACCAGTCATGCGGTGCGATCTTGTCCGCGATCAGATCGTCCATCGTCTCGGTGTCGGGCACGCGCAGCAGCGCCTCGGCCAGGCACATCAGCGCCACCCCTTCCTTGGTCGACAGACCGTAGGCCGAGAGAAAAACCTCCATCAGCCTGGGGTCCGTCGAGCCGCGCACCGCGCGCACCAGATCGGCCGCGCGCGCCGAGATCGCCTTGCGCTCCTCGGCCGACAACCCCGCTGTCGCCGACAGGCGCTTCACCGCCTCGTCTTCGTCGGGCAAATAATTGGCGCGGATCTGCTGGCGGATGGCGTCGAGCGGCATATCGGGTCCATGAAAGCGAGCATGAGCGAACGTTCCGGCGGTCGCCGGACCGAATGGCGCAAGCTAGCACAGCTGCGGATTCCGGTCGGCCCAAAGAAATCGACACGGCAGTCCATTCGATCTATCGTACAATGGATATTTTCGTCGTTTCGACTGTGATTCCAGTGACCGAAGACCAATTGGACCGCATCGACCGTAACATCCTGTCGGCGCTCGGGCGCGACGGCAGGCTTTCGATGTCCGAACTGGCTTTGAAGGTCGGCCTGTCGAAGACGCCGGTGCAGGCGCGCGTGAAACGATTGGAGAAGGACGGCTACATCAGAGGCTACCGCGCCATCATCGATCGTGAACGCATGGGCGAAGGCCATGTCGCCTTCGTCCAGGTAAAGCTGTCGGACACGCGCTCGGCGGCGCTCGACGCTTTCAACCGCGCTGTCCAGGGCGTGCCCGAGATCGAGCAGTGCCACATGATGGCCTCGAGCTTCGACTATCTGCTGAAGGTCCGCACCACCGACATCGCCGCCTATCGCCGCGTGCTCGGCGAGCGCATTTCGGCCCTGCCCCATGTCGCCCAGACCTCGACCTTCGTGGCGATGGAGACGGTCAAGGATCGCTAATCAGAAAGCGTCTTGAGGAACGCCACCAGCGCCGCGCGCTCGCGATCGGACAGGTCGAGCGGATGCACTTCCGATACGCCTTCAACGCTGGGCGGCGCCTTCGAATAATGCGCCACCACTTCATCGAGTGTCGAGAACTGGCCGGCATGCATGTAGGGCGCGCGATCCGCCGCCCCCCTGAGCGACGGCGTCTTGTAGGCGTGCGTGATTTGCGGACCGTCCTTGACCATGAAGCGCAGCTCGCGGCAGGCGCTCTCGTCGCCGTCGCGGAATTTGCCGAGGCAGTTGAACGGGTCGGCCTCGACCTGTGCTACGGCATCGACGCGCCCGCGGTCCGGCGGCAGGCCGTCGACCGGCGGCACGCCGGTGTTGTGGAACGCATTGTCGGTGAGGCGCGGACCATTGTGGCAGGTCACGCAATTGGCCTTGCCGATGAACAGTTTCAGCCCGAGGATTTCTTCCGGCGAGAAAGCCGCGTCCCCTTCCGGCTTGGCGCCGGTCGCCAGATCGATGGCGAAACGGTCGAAGCGCGTCTCCTCGGGCTCGATCGATCGCTCGAAGGCGGCGATCGCCTTGCCGATATTGGCATAGACGCGGTTGACGTCGTCCTGCTGAGAGGCGGGCATCGCGTTCCACACCGCCTTCTCGGCGTCGCTGCCGAGCGGACTGGCATTGGCCGGCACGGTGGAAAGGTCCGGCAGCGGCCCAAAAATGCGCTCGTAGCGCTCGCCGAACCGCTTCTTGATGTAATGCGCGAAGGCTGCCCGGTTGCCGGCCTGCTCCAGCGGGTTTTCAAGCGGCGTCAGCGCCTGGGCCCACAGGCTGTCGCGCCTGCCGTCCCAGAAGTACCAAGGATTGCGCGCCACGCCCGCCAGCGGCATGGTGCGGCGGTTGGTATGGCCGACGCCGACCGCCTGCGGCAGGTCGTCCTGGAACTGGCGGTCGATCTTGTGGCAGGTCGAGCATGACACCGTGCCGTCACGGCTCATGCCGGCATCGAAGAACAGCGTCGAGCCGAGCGCGGCAGCCGCCGGCACATCCGCATACTGGTTGGTGGTATCCGCCTTGAGCGAAGGCAGCGTGTTCAGCGCCAAAGACGCGATGGTCTTCTTTTCAGCGTCGCTGAATTGCGGCTCGCCGCAGCCACCCAGCAAGGCGAGAGCGGCCAAAGCCAGCAGGCATGCAACGCTCGTCAGACGCCTCATCGCCCGCTCACAACACGACGTTGAAGACGACGGAATCGGAACCCGCCGCCGCCGAGATACCGAAGTGCAGCTGCCACCAGCCGCTCATCGTGAATTTCACGCCGTCGATGCGGTAGCGCCCCTCGCTAAGATAATCGGTCGCCTGCGGACTGGTCGGCAGGCCGTGATTGTGCTGCGGCATCCCGCCGGAAACGGTGATGGCCGCCCCCTCCACCGGCGCGCCGGCGGCGGTCTTCAGCGTCAGCAGCCAGGATTGCAGCTCGCCCTGCCGGATGTCACCGCGCTCCGGCTCGAAGCTCGCGACGAACAGCCCGTTCGCCGTCTTCTTGGAGCGCGACAGGTCCGGAC
>NZ_RZSB01000644.1:0-3455 GCF_004023285.1 Mesorhizobium sp. M2A.F.Ca.ET.067.02.1.1 | reverse complement strand
CCGTCAGGCAGAGTGAGACCGGTGACCTTGCGGATAATCTCGATCAGTCGCTTCTCTTCGCCCGGCCAGGCGGCAAGCTGCAGGATCGAGCCCGGCCGCGTCTCGGACAGGATGACATCAACGCCATGTTCGAAATTGCCGTGCGAGCCGGGATGATAGTCCGGCTCGAGCGGCGACTGGCGCTCGGGCAATTGCTGCTCAGCCATGCATGCGGCTCCCGTCCGGGTCGTAGAAATGGTTGGAGGCGATCTCGACCGGCCCGAACCGGTTGCGCAGCGGATCCGAGACGAAGGCGCGGGTCCCGTGCCGCGCCTTGCCGCCCTTGACCAGGGCCAGCGCGATATATTTGCCCAGCGCCGGTGAGTAACAGCAGGCGGTGATGTGGCCGAGCGAATCGTGCGGATTGGCTTCGTCCAGTTCCTCGACGATATGTCCGCCGCCGTTGAGGGCTCGGTTGTCGAGGGCGATCAGCCCGACCAGCTCGAGCCGGTCGGGGGCAATCAGGCCTTCGCGGTCCATCATGGCCGAGCCGATGAAGGGCTTCTTCTTCGACAGCATCCAGTCGAGATGGAGGTCGCGCGCGGTGGTGCGGCCGTCGATCTCGGCGCCGGTGACATGGCCCTTCTCGATGCGCATCGTGCCCAGCGCCTCGAGCCCGTAGGTGACAAGGCCAAAAGGCTTGCCGGCCTCGATCAAGGCTTCCCAGACGAGGGTGCCGTAACCGGCGCCGGAATAGACCTCGAATGCCATTTCGCCGGAAAAGGAAAGCCGGCAGATCATCACCGGCACGCCGGCGATCCGGCCATGGACGATGCCCATGAAGGGCAGGGTGGCATTGTCGACGGCAGTGCCGGTGACGCAAGCGGCAAGGATGGCGCGCGCGTTCGGGCCGCCGATCGCAGCCCCCGCCCATTCGTCGGTGACCGAGGTTACGGTGACCTTCAGCTCCGGCCAGATGACGTCGAGGAAATATTCCAGATGCTGCATCACCTTGCCGGCATTGGCGGTGGTGGTCGTCATCAGGAAATCCTGCTCGCCGAGCCGCCAGGTGGTACCGTCGTCGAAGGCAAGACCGTCCTCGCGCAGCATCAGGCCGTAGCGCGCCTTGCCGACTGCCAAAGTGGAAAACATGTTGGTGTAGATGCGGTCGAGGAACTCTGCCGCGTCCGGCCCCTGCACCGCGATCTTGCCCAGCGTCGAGACGTCGACGATGCCGGCGCTGTCGCGCGTGGCTCTTGCTTCCCGCACATAGGCCTGCTCGACCGTCTCGCCGGGGAGGCCATAGATCATCGGGCGGTACCAGAGGCCGGCCGAATACATCCTTGCGCCATTGGCGATGTGCCAGTCATGCATCGGGGTTAGCCGCTCGGGTTTGAGGTCGCCGAAGCGCTCTGCCGCCAGCGAGCCGATTGACACCGCCGTGTAAGGCGGGCGGAAGCGGGTCGTGCCGACTTCGGGGATAGGCTTGCCGAGAGCCTCGGCCATGATGGCGAGACCCGGCACGTTGGAGTTCTTGCCCTGGTCGGTCGCCATGCCGAGCGTGGTGTAGCGCTTCAGATGCTCGACCGAGACGAAGCCTTCGCGATGCGCCAGCCGCACGTCCTCGGCGATGACGTCGTGCTGGAAGTCGACAAAGCTCTTGCCCTTGGCCCTGATCTCGAAGACCGGAGCCGGATCGGGATCGCCCGGAGCCGCCTCGACGACGGGCAGGGGACCGGATGAAGCCGTACCGCCGGCCGCCTGGAGACCGGCGGCGCGACCTTCCGCGATTGCCTCCGCTGTCGAAAAACTGCCGGTGAAGGCGCCGGCGCCGATCCAGCGCTGCGTCGGCTTCGGCGGCAGGAAAGCTTGCCTGGCAGGGTCCCACTCGGGTTTCGCGCCGGCCTGGCTGGCGAGGTGGATGGTCGGCGACCAGCCGCCCGACATCAGAAGGCTCTCGGCGTGGATGCTGCGCTCGTCGCCGCTGAGCGAACCGCTCATGGCGTCGAAGCGCTGCACCTTGAGGCCGGTGAGCGCCTTCCTGCCCTCGGTCGCGACCACGGCGTGACCGGCAAGCAGCTCGGCTTCCGCATCGCTCGCCAGCCGGCGCATCTCGTTCGAGACATCGCTGCGGACATCGATGATGGCGACGACCGCGGCGCCAGCCTTCTTCAGGGCGACGGCCGAGCGGTAGGCGCTGTCGTTGTTGGTGAAGAGCGCGATGCGCTGTCCCGGCAGCACACCATACTCATTGGCGTAACGTTCGGCCGCATGCGCCAGTATGACGCCGGGGCGGTCGTTGCCAGGGAACACCAGCGGCCGTTCGAACGAGCCGGTGGCGAGAACCACCGTGCCTGCGCGGATCGCCCAGTAGCGCTGGCGCGGCTCACCCTTGGCGGCGACTTCCTTGTGGTCGGTCACCCGTTCAAGCGCGGCCAGCGTGTTGCCGTCGTAATAGCCCCACACCGTCGTGCGCGGCAAAAGGCGCACATTGTCGTTGCCTGCAAGCTGCGCAGCCATACGCTGGGCCCAGTCGGCAGCGGGCATGCCGTCGATGGTTTCGCCCGACCAGTTGGCGGAGCCACCGAAATGGGCTTCGAGATCGGCGAGGATGACGCGGGCGCCCTGGTCGGCGGCAGCCTTCGCCGCCATCAGGCCGGCCGGACCGGAGCCGACGACCAGCACGTCGCAGAAAGCGTTCATGCGTTCGTAGCGCGCCGGGTCGGGGGCGGTGCCGGCCTTGCCGAGACCGGCGGCGCGGCGGATGAAATGCTCGCAGAACATCCAGAAGCGCGTGCCCTTCAGCGGACCGATCACCGGCCCCATGAAAGTCTTGTAGTAGAAGCCGGCAGACAGGATCCTGCCGCCGAGCTGGTTGATGGCGCCGATGTCCCAGGCGAGCGAAGGCGTGCGGTTCTGGCTGACGGCGACGAGCCCGTCATAGATCTCGACCATGGTGGCCGGGATATTGGGCTCGCGCACTTCGCCGCGCAGCACCGTCACCAGCGCATTGGGCTCCTCGACGCCAGCGGAAAGCAGGCCGCGCGGGCGATGGTATTTGAACGAACGGCCGAACAGCGTCACGCCGCTGGCGAGCAGCGCCGAGGCCAGCGTGTCGCCGGCATGGCCGGTGTAAGGCGCTCCGTCGAAGGTGAAGCGGATGGTGCGCAGCCTGTCGATGCGGCCGCCGGTCTCGGTGCGGCGAGGGCTCACGAACGGCCCTCCGCCCTGTTGTCGGCAGATTTGTGGCCGCCACGCGCGAAGGCGGTGCTCAGGATCTCATGCGTGATGGTGTTGCGCACGACCCTCAGATGCGCGCGGCAGCCGCCGGAATGCTGCCAGATCTCATTGTGGTCGCCGGCCGGATTGAGCCGGTCGTAGACATAGGCGTTCCAGGCGTCGAGATCTTGCGAGGCCGGCTGCGGCCGCTGACGGTTGCCGTCGCCCTGATAGGTGAATTCGATGACATCGCGCGG
>NZ_RZSB01000643.1:0-3461 GCF_004023285.1 Mesorhizobium sp. M2A.F.Ca.ET.067.02.1.1 | reverse complement strand
CTCCGAATACCTCCCCTGGTACCGCAAGCGCCCCGACGAGATCACGCGCTGGATCGACATGTCCGACTGGATCCATGGCGAGACCGGCGGCTATCTGCGCTACTCGACCGAAACCCGCAACTGGTTCGAGACGGAATATCCGCAGTTCCTCGAAGCGGCGTCGAAGCCGATCGATCCGTCAAAACGCTCCAACGAGCATGCCAGCCACATCCTCGAGGCGCTGGAGACCAACCGCGTCTATCGCGGTCACTTCAACGTCCGGAATAATGGCGTGATCACCAACCTGCCGCAGGACGCGATCATCGAATCGCCCGGCTTCGTCGACCGTTTCGGCATCAACATGGCGGCCGGCATCACGCTGCCGGAAGCCTGTGCCGCCACCTGCATGGCCTCGATCAACGTGCAGCGCATGTCGGTGCATGCGGCGATCGCCGGCGACATCGATCTGTTGAAGCTCGCCGTGCTGCACGATCCGCTGGTGGGTGCGGTGTCGACGCCGGAAGAGGTCTGGCAGATGGTGGACGAGATGGTGGTCGCCCAGGCTCAGTGGCTGCCGCAATATGCGCACGCCGTTCCGGCGGCAAAGGAGCGGCTTTCGAAAGCACACGTCAAGACCCGCGAATGGGCGGGTGCCGCGCGGCGCAACGTGCGCTCGATCGAGGAATTGCGCGCCGAAAAGGCGGCACTGAAACAGGCCGGCTGAGGCCTAACGGCAAGCAGGCCGGGTCGCGGGAGGCAGCTCGGCAAGAAATTCACAAGAGGCGGGCAGCAGCAGACGTCCAAAAACATCTGGGAGGAGACTATGAGGACTTTTCGTAGAACTGCCATTGCCGCCGGGCTGATGCTCGGCGTTTCAGTCCATGCGCTCAACGCCTTCGCTTCCGAGCCGACGATCCCGCCGCAGCCTGCGACATTCCCGGCCGAGGGCAAGATCCACTATGTGGCGCGCGACTCCATCCTGGAGTTCAAGGCGCTGCCGGAATATCACGAGCCGGACTGGGTGACGGAGAAATACGTCAAGACCGGCAAGCTGCCGCCGGTCAAGGACAGGCTGCCGAAGGAACCGCTGGTCTTCAAGACGGCCAACATGCCGGATGGCATCGGCGTCTATGGCGACACGATGCGCCATGTCATCGGCGGCAGGCCGGAAGGCTGGAACTACGGCGCCGGCCAGACGCAAGGCTGGGGCGGCATCGATATCGGCCTGTCCGAATGCCTGACGCGCACGGCGCCGCTGTTCCAGGTCGAGGCCAAGGACACCGAGCCGCTGCCCAATCTCGCCAAGAGCTGGGACTGGTCGAGCGACGGCCTCAAGCTGACCATGCATCTGATCGAAGGCGCCAAATGGTCGGACGGCGCGCCTTTCAATGCCGACGACGTGATGTTCTACTGGGATGACGAGGTGGTCGATCCAAACGTCTCGCCGCTCAACGGCGCCACGCCGGAAACTTTCGGCGTCGGCACGACGCTGAAGAAGATCGACGACTACACCGTCGAGTGGACCTTCAAGGAGGCATTCCCGCGGCAATATCTCTATGCCATGGCCTATGGCACTTTCTGCCCCGGCCCCTCGCACATCCTGAAGCCGCAGCATCCGAAACATTCGAAGAACACCTACGACCAGTTCAAGAACGCCTTCCCGCCGGAATATATGAACATGCCGGTGATGGGCGCCTGGGTTCCGGTCGAATACCGGCCGGACGACATCATCGTCATGCGCCGCAATCCCTATTATTGGAAGGTCGACGAGAAGGGCAACCAGCTGCCCTATCTCAACGAGCTGCACTACAAGCTCTCGACGTGGGCTGACCGCGACGTCCAGGCTGTTGCCGGCTCCGGCGATTTCTCCAACCTCGAGCAGCCGGAGAACTTCGTCGCCTCGCTGAAACGCGCGGCTGACAAGAATGCACCTGCACGCCTCGCCTTCGGCCCGCGTCTCATCGGCTACAATCTGCGCATGAATTTTTCCGCCAATGGCTGGGGCAACCCGGACGAGCGGGGCCAGGCGATCCGCGAGCTGAACCGCAACGAGGACTTCCGCAAGGCCGTCACCATGGCGCTCGACCGCAAGGCGCTGGGCGACTCGCTGGTCAAGGGTCCGTTCACCGCCATCTATCCAGGCGGCTTCTCATCCGGCACCAGCTTCTATGACCGCAAGTCGACGGTCTATTATCAGTTCGATCTCGAAGGCGCCAAAGCATTGCTCGCCAAGGCCGGCCTCAAGGATACGGATGGCGACGGCATTGTGAACTTCCCGGCCGGCACCGCCGGCGGCAAGGATGTCGAGATCGTGATGCTGGTCAATAACGACTACACCACCGACAAGAGCCTTGCCGAAGGCGTGGTCGCGCAGATGGAGAAGCTCGGCCTTAGGGTCGTGCTCAACGGGCTTAACGGCACGCAGCGCGATGCCACACAATATTCCGGCCGCTTCGACTGGCTGATCCGGCGAAACGAAACCGAGCTCACCTCCGTCGTTCAAAATACTGAGCAGCTCGCGCCGGTCGGTCCGAAGACCAGCTGGAACCATCGCGCGCCGGAAAGCGGCCAGGTCGACCTGATGCCCTTCGAAAAGGATCTCGTCGACATCGTCAACAAGTTCGTGTCGACGCAGGACAACGACCAGCGTGCCGAGCTGATGCGAAAGTTCCAGAAGATCTCGACCGAGCATGTCTACAATGTCGGCCTGACGGAATATCCGGGCGCGCTCATCATCAACAAGCGCTTCTCCAACATCCCGCAGGGCACGCCGATCTTCATGTTCAACTGGGCCGAGGATTCGATCATGCGCGAGCGCGTGTTCGTCAAGGCGGACAAGCAGGCAAAGTATGAGTTGTTCCCCAAGGAATTGCCCGGCAAGCCTGGCGATAAGGGACCGATGGATTAAGCTTACCTCCCCTGACCGAGAGACGTCCGGCCGTGCCGCGGTGCGGCCGGACAAGCGAAATCTCCGAACGCACCCGAGGGAGCGGCGGGCAGACAAGAAGGCGGACGATCCGATGCTGCGGTTCCTGCTCATGCGCATCGCCTCGGCGATACCGGTTTTCGCCATCTTAAGTCTCGTCACCTTTGCCATCATCCAGGCGCCGCCGGGCGACTATGCCGACTACATCAAATCGCAGCTGATCAACCAGGGCGGCGCCTCCTATGCCGAAGCCGATGCGCAGGCCCAGGCCTACCGCGTCGAGCATGGCCTCGATAAGCCGTTGCCCGTCCAGTATCTCAACTGGATCGGCGGCATCATCACGCGCGGCGATTTCGGCTACAGCCTCTACTACAACAAGCCGGTGGCCGATGTGGTGGGCGAACGCCTGCCGCGCACGCTGGTGCTTGCGCTGGTCTGCCACCTGCTCGCCTCGGTGCTCGGCATCACCTTCGGCATATGGGCGGCGACGAGGCAGTATAGCTGGATCGACTCCACGCTCTCGGCGATCTCGTTCCTGGGGATGACGGTGCCGCGC
>NZ_RZSB01000642.1:0-3465 GCF_004023285.1 Mesorhizobium sp. M2A.F.Ca.ET.067.02.1.1 | reverse complement strand
ACATGACCGTCAAGCTGAAACTCGGCAAGCCGGACATCGCGCTGATCCCGAACATGTGCGATTATCCGGGCCTGATCGTCCACAAGAGCTTCGACGAGAAGGGCGGCGATTTCAAAGCCTGCCCGATCGGCACCGGCCCGTTCGAGCTCGTTTCCTACGACGTCGGCCAGAAGGTCGTCTACAAGCGCCGCGCAGACAACAAGTGGTGGGACGGCGAGGTGTTCCTCGACGGCATCGAGTTCATCGACTACGGCACCGATCCTGGCGCCATGGTCAGCGCCTTCGAGGCTGGTGAAGTGCACACCAATTTCGAGACCTCGGCCGACTATGTCTCGATCCTCGACGGCATGGACCTGGTGAAATCCGAGGTGGTGACGGCTGCGACCATCGTCTGCCGCACCAATGTCAACCACAAGCCGTACGACAACCAGAAGGTTCGTCAGGCGCTGCAGCTCGGCGTCGACAACGCGGTCGTCCTGCAGCTCGGCTACGGCAATGCCGGCACGCCCGCTGAGAACCATCACGTCAGCCCGATCCATCCGGAATATTTCGAGCTGCCGAAGATCAAGCGCGACGCCGCCAAGGCCAAGGCCCTGATGGCGGAGGCAGGCCAGGCCGACTTCGAGCACGAGCTGATCACGGTCGACGAGGACTGGCACAAGAACACCGGCGACGCGATCGCAGCCCAGCTGCGCGACGCCGGCATCAAGGTGAAGCGCACGGTGCTGCCGGGCTCGACCTTCTGGAACGACTGGACGAAGTATCCGCTGTCGATGACCAACTGGAACATGCGCCCGCTCGGCGTGCAGGTTCTGGCGATCGGCTATCGCACCGGTGAAGCCTGGAACGAGACTGCTTGGTCGAATTCCGACTGGGATACCAAGCTCAACGCCGCGCTTGCCGTCGCCGACGCGGCCAAGCGCAAGGAAATGATGAAGGACATCGAGCAGATCCTGCAGGATTCCGGCATCATCATCCAGCCGTACTGGCGCAAGCTCTACAGCCACTCGACCAAGGCGGTGCAGAACTTCAAAATGCACCCGACCTACGAGCACGACTACGGCAAGGTCTGGCTGGAACAGGCCTGATCGGAACGAACGGACAAAGGGGCGCTCGGCCCCTTTGTCCCCTTCCTCGCGTGACCCGGGACCGGAGAGCCGTTGCAACGAAAAAGTTGCGGACTCGTCGAATGGGGTCATGCAATAAACTGGGTTGATTGCATTCGAAGGTCAGTTTGCCGGCTTGCCCCGCATCGCGTCGGAGTGGTCGCGCAATCAGGCTCCCCCAACCCATCGGCAGGGGTCCGCCATGCTTTCTTTCATCCTGAGACGTCTCGGCACCATGGCGCTGACGATGCTGTGCCTGACCTTGGTCGTTTTTTTCCTGATCAATCTCGGTCCCAATCTGAAGAAGCTGGCGATCAGCCAGACAGAAATGCACACCTCCGCCGAACAGCTGGAAAGCTGGCTGGCCAACCATGGCTACCGCCAGAACTTCTTCCTGCGCTACGGCCAGTGGCTGGGGGTTCTCCCCAAACAGCCGATCACCGACCCGGCGACTGGAAAACCGGCGCAGCGCTTCTCCTTCTGCAACGACCCGGTCGCGCCGACATTCTCCGGCGTGCTGCAGGGCGACTTCGGCTGCTCGACCAAATTCAAGACGACCGTCGCGGCGAAGCTCTTTCCGGCGCTCGGCGCAACGGGGCTTTTGATGTTCTGGGTGCTGGTGGTGATGGTGCCGATCTCGCTGCTCATCGGCATCCTTGCCGGCATGCGCGAGGGCTCGCGCACCGACCGCACGCTGTCTGTCGCTTCGATCGCCTCGACGGCGACGCCTGAATATGTCTCGGGCGTCATCTTCACCGTCATCTTCGCATCCTGGCTGGGCTGGCTGAACGGCTCGGCTGCGTCCGCCAGCCAGGGCCTCACCTTCTACAATTTCACCCTGCCGGTGATGACACTTGCCATCTACGGCATCGGCTACATCGCGCGCATGACGCGCGCCTCGATGGTGGAGGTGATGACGCAGCAATACATCCGAACTGCCCGCCTCAAGGGTCTGTCCTTCGGCAGCGTGGTCGTCAAGCATGCGCTGCGCAACGCTTTGATCGCGCCGTTTACCGTCATCATGCTGCAGTTTCCCTGGCTGCTCACCGGCGTCGTCATCGTCGAGGTGATGTTCCGCTACCAGGGGTTCGGCTATACGCTGGTCGAGGCTGCGGGCAACAACGACATCGACCTGCTGCTCGGCTGCTCGCTGGTTTCGGTGTTCATCGTCTTGATCACGCAGCTCATCTCCGATGTCGGCTACGCGTTCCTCAATCCGCGCATCAGGGTTCAATAAGGGGCAGGGCCGATGCAGACCGAGTATATCAATGCCTTCGACATCGTTGTCGGCGTGCTCTGGCGTTTCTGGCCGGTGTGGATCGCGTTGATCCTAGTGATGGGCGTCAGCTTTGCCTATAAGAAGCGGCTTGGCCTTTACGGCCAGCTCTTTGACAGCGGCGTCGGCATCGCCGGCGTCTTCATCTGCCTGTTCTGGCTGTTCACGGCGATCTTCGCTTCGACCATCTCGCCCTTCGATCCCCTGGCGCAGGTCTCGGTGATGAAGGACGCGCTGCCCGGCGCGATCGAGCCGGCGTCGAAGCTGATCTATTATTTCGGCGGCGATAAGCTCGCCCGCGACGTGTTCTCGCGCATGGTCTACGGCAGCCAGATCGTGCTGATCATCGCGCCGGCCGCCACCGGCTTCGCGCTCATGGTCGGCATCACGCTCGGCCTGCCGGCCGGCTATTACGGCGGCAGGATTGACACGCTGCTGTCCTTCCTCGCCAATCTGGTGCTGGCTTTCCCGGTGATCCTGTTGTTCTACCTCCTGGTGACACCGGGCATCATGGACACGCCGATCCCCTATGCGATGGCGGGTCTGTTCTTCTTGTTCCCGATCATCTTCTTCAGCGTCCTGTTCTGGACGCGTTTCAAGAACCGGCCGGACCGGCTCTATATCCTGCTCGGTATCACGCTTATCCTCGGTGGCTGGATTTATGTCGGCCTGGTCTTCGACAAGGATCCGCTGCACATCGTCCACATCGATCCCAACCAGCTCAACATCTTCGTGGCGGTGGTGTTCGCTTCCAGCCCCGGCGTGTTCCGCATCGTGCGCGGGCTGACCATGGACATCAAGACGCGCGACTATGTGGCGGCGGCGCAGACGCGCGGTGAATCGCCCTGGTACATCATGCTTTGGGAGATATTGCCCAATGCGCGCGGGCCGCTGATCGTCGATGCGTGCCTGCGCATCGGCTACACGACGATCCTGCTCGGAACGCTCGGCTATTTCGGCCTGGGGCTGGCGCCGGAAAGCCCCGACTGGGGCACCGCGATCAAGGACGCCAGCCGGCTGCTGCGTTCCTTCATCCACCCGGCGCTGCCGCCGACGATCGCCCTGATGTCGTTCGTGCTGGGG
>NZ_RZSB01000641.1:0-3473 GCF_004023285.1 Mesorhizobium sp. M2A.F.Ca.ET.067.02.1.1 | reverse complement strand
TGATCGAACAGCATCTGGCGGCGGAAGGAGCATCCTACGGGCAATGACCATGCCTCGGCGATGGCGTGCATCCGCGCCACCGCTTGCTCGTCCCAGCGCGTGCCTCCGAGGATGACGAACGGGCGCTTGGCGCCGGCGAGAAGCTTTTCCAGCGCGTCGAGCTCGGCCTGCATGGTGCGGCCGGCATAGGCCGGCAGCCGGTGCGCCAGGCCTTCGGTCGACGCATGCGCGCGGTGCGCGGCGGAGAAGGCGTCGTTGACATAGATGTCGCCATTGGCGGCGAGCTTTTCCGTGAAGGCCGGGTCATTCTTCTCCTCGGCCTTGTAGAAGCGGGTGTTTTCGAGCAGCAGCACGTCGCCGTCCTTCATGGCGGCAACGCCTTCGGCGGCTTTGTCGCCGATACAGTCGGCGGCGAAGCGGACGGGGAGGCCGAGAACCTCGGCCGTGGCCCTGGCGATCGGCTCCAGCGAGAATTCGGCCGACGGACCGTCCTTCGGACGGCCGAAGTGCGCAAGCAGGATGACCTTGGCGCCTTTTTTCGAGAGCTCGGCGATGGTCGGCGCGATGCGCTCGATGCGAGTGGCGTCGATCACCTTGCCGTCGGCGACAGGAACGTTGAGGTCGATGCGCACCAGGACGCGCTTGCCGCTGACGGCGCCGATGTCATCGAGTGTCTTGAAGCGGGCCATGGTCGTTCCTTCCTGGTGCGTGAGGCAATTCCGGACGGAAAGCCGCCCACACTTTTCATGGAATTGCTCTAGCGAAAACGCGGGGACCTTACCCGGCAGCGGCGGCGATGCAAGAGCCGCGTTAAAGCGCGCGCGCAAAAATGATGTCGCCATGAGACATCAGCCTTCGCCGGTTGCCTTTTGCTCGCCCAGTGCCGGCGCCACGGGATCGATCGGTACGTCCTCGACCGGCTGCTTTTCCACCGGCCTGCGCCAGTTGCGAATCAGGGCCGCTATGCGATCGCCGATCTCGCCGGCGCTCATGAACACCGGCACGCGCGCCACCGGCGCGGTCGGCTCGAAGGACAGGCCGAGCCCGGTGATCCGGCCTTTCTCGTCGACGTCGCGCACGATCAGCTCGATCGGCCCGATCATCACGCGGTCGGCATATTCGGCATGGCCGCCGAGCCGCTCGGTAACGAGCGCCGCGACGGTGAGCTTCTGTTCGGCCTCGGTAAGGCCGGGCCCATAGGCCGCTTCCAGCTCCGCCGCGGAGCGGGCCGGATCGACGGCAAAGGCGCCGAAGAAGTCGGCGTCCTCGGGGTCGACCACGGCGCGGCTGGCGAAAAGCTTGTCGAGCAGGCGCGGATAGCGATCCGGCACGAAGATATAGACCTGGTCGCCAGCGGTGAGACGGCCCATGTCCTGAAAGCGCATCGAGCGGCCGTCGCGCAGCACCAGCGAGGGCCTTGCCCAGCGCGGGATGCGCTCGCCGCGCGCAACCGGGCTGCCGGGCGCCACGCGATAGGCGAGCAGCTCGTGATGGGCTGAGCCCGGCAATTCGAGCTCCACCTTGTCCAGGGGCCCGAGACGGGCCGGCACGATCAGGCCGAGGCGGCGCGCCAGGGGACCGACCGTCCAGCCCTGCACCACCAGCGACACAAGCACGATGATGAAGGCAGCGTTGAAGATCAGGCGGCCATGCTCGAGGCCGCCGAGCAGCGGCGTGATGGCAAGCAGGATCGAGACCGCGCCGCGCAGGCCGACCCAGGACACGAAGGCGACCTCGGGACGCGGCAGGCGGAAGGGGATCAGGCAGAGCCAGACGGCCAAAGGCCGCGCGACGAAGATCAGGAACAGGCCGAGCAGCACCGCCGGCACCAGGATCGCCGGGAACTGCGAGGGTGTGGCGAACAGGCCGAGGATCAGGAACATGATGATCTGCGCCAGCCACGACATGCCGTCCTGGAAACGCCTCAGGATGGTGACGGCGCGGATGTCGGAATTGCCGGCGATCAGCCCGGCAAGGTAGACGGCGAGGAAGCCTGAGCCGCCGACCGCGCCGGCGGCGGCAAACACCATCAGCGACAGCGTCAGCACGAAGATCGGCAGCAGGCCGTGATCCAGGTTGAGCCGCTCGACCAGACGCACGATGCCGAAGCCGCCGAGGACGCCGATCACGGCGCCGAGCCCCATATTGGCGAGGAAGCCGAGCAAGAGATTGGCGGCCAGCACATTGGCCTCGGGGTTTGCATGCGCGGCGATGATCTCGACCAGGGTGATGGTGAGGAAGATGGCGATCGGGTCGTTGGTGCCGGATTCCACTTCGAGCGTCGATCGCACGCGCTCGCGCAGATGGATCTCGCCGGCGCGGAGCAGGAAGAACACGGCGGCCGCGTCGGTCGAGGCGACGGCGGCGCCGAGCAGCGAGGATTCCAGCCAGCTGAGCTTGAGAAAATAGGAGGCGGCGACGGCAAAGATGCCGGTGGTCAGGATGACGCCTATCGTGGCCAGCGACAGTGCCGGCCCGGCCGCTTGCTTCAGCGCGTTGAGCGGGGTGCCGAAACCAGAGTCGAACAGGATGATGGCCAAAGCCAGTGAGCCGGCAAAATAAGCCAGCCGCGCGTTGTCGAATTCGATGCCGAGGCCGTCGACGCCGGTGGCAAGCCCGATGCAGAGAAAGAGGAGCAGCAAAGGAGCGCCGAAGCGGAAGGCGATCAGGCTCGAAAACGCGGCGGCAACAATGAGCGCCGTGCCGACCAGCGTCACGAGATAGATCGCATGCTCCATCCGCCAGTGCCCCTCAAGTCCCTCTCATTTGTCGATTTAAGGGAGAGTGGGGCGAAGACATGACCAGTGCAAGGCAACAGCGTGGTTTTTTGGATTCTGCTGGCGTGGGGAAATGGAGGAGCCGCTTTCCTCTCGTCATCCACGGGCGGAGCGACTGATGTTGCGGCTAATCTCCACGACATGCGGAACCGCCGAGACTAAAACGAAAACGCCCGGCCGGGGCCGGGCGTTCGAAACTGCTTAGCGAGCCTGGATCAGGCGATGGTTTTGCCGAAGGCGACGGCAGTGTCGCCCATGCGGTTCGAGAAGCCCCATTCATTGTCGTACCAGGACAGCACCGAAACGAAGTTTCCGTCCATGACCTTGGTCTGGTCGAGGGCCACGATCGAGGAGTGCGGATCGTGGTTGAAGTCGATCGAGACGTTCGGGTGATGGGTGACCGAGAGCACGCCCTTGAGCTTGCCCTTGGAGGTGGCGATCAGCGCTTCGTTGATCTCCTGCGGCGTGGTCGAACGCTTGGCGACGAACTTCAAGTCGACCACCGAGACGTTCGGGGTCGGCACGCGGATCGAGATGCCGTCGAGCTTGCCCTTGAGGTCGGGCAGGACCAGGCCGATCGCCTTGGCGGCACCGGTCGAGGTCGGGATCTGCGACAGCGCCGCGGCGCGGGCGCGGTAGAGGTCCTTGTGCATGGTGTCGAGCGTCGGCTGGTCGCCGGTGTAGGAGTGGATCGCT
>NZ_RZSB01000640.1:0-3474 GCF_004023285.1 Mesorhizobium sp. M2A.F.Ca.ET.067.02.1.1 | reverse complement strand
CCTGTGCGGCGGCGAGTATGAGGCGCCGCGCTTTTCGGCAGCGATCCTTTCCGCCGCGCTCATCGCGTCGAGCAGCGCCTATGGCGCTTTTCTTGGCGGCTACTCCGACAGAGTCGTGCAGGGCATCACGGCCCGCACCGGCTTTGCCGTCGATCAGATCAAGGTGGTCGGCAACCGTCAGACGTCCGAGATCGACGTGCTCGACCGGCTCGGCCTCGACGGCTGGACGTCGCTGATCGGCTTCGATGCCGAGGCTGCGCGCGAGCGCATCGCGACGCTGCCCTGGGTCGAGGGCGCGGCGGTGCGCAAGATCTACCCTCATACGCTGGAAGTGCGCATTGAGGAGCGCGAGCCCTTCGCGCTCTGGCAGCAGGGCGCATCGGTTTCGGTGATCGAGCGGTCCGGCGAGGTGATCGCGCCGTTCTCGGGCGGCAAGCAGGCGCTGCTGCCGCTGATCATCGGTAGCGGCGCGCCGGCCATGGCGCCGGCCTTTCTCAACAAGATCAAGCGCTATCCCGAGCTTGCGGCGCGGGTCAAAGGTTATATCCGTGTCGGCGAGCGCCGCTGGGACATGCGGCTTGAGAACGGCATCACGATCAAGCTGCCGGAAGACGACGAGGACCAGGCGATCGCCGAGCTCGTCAAGATCGACCACGACAACGGGCTTTTGACGCGCGACATCGCCGCCGTCGACATGCGGCTCCCCGACCGGCTGGTCGTGGAGCTTTCGCCGGAGGCGGCCACGCAGCGCGAAGCCGCGCTCAGCGACAAGCCGAAGAACCCGGCCAAGCGCAAGACGGGGACGAAGATATGAGCTGGCTTGGCGGCGGCGGTGACGCTTCTTCGCGCCGGTCGGGCATACTCACGGTGCTCGACGTCGGTTCCAGCAAGGTTTGCTGCGTGGTTGCGAAGCTCAAGCCGAACGAGGACGGCAAGCTTCTGCGCGGACGCTCGCATCGTATCCAGGTGATCGGCATCGGCCACCAGAAATCGCAGGGCGTGAAGTCCGGCGTCGTGGTGGACCTCGATCGCGCCGAGCATGCCATCCGGCTTGCCGTCGACGCCGCCGAGCGCATGGCCGGGCTCACGGTCGATTCCCTCATCGTCAACATGACGGCGGGCCGGCTGAAGAGCGAAGCCTTTTCGGCGACGATCAATCTCGGTGGTCATCAGGTCGAGGAAGTCGACATCAAGCGCGTGCTCGCCGCCGGCGCCAAGCAGGCGCTGAGGGCCGAGCGCGAAGTGATCCATTCGCTGCCGGTCGGCTTCTCGCTCGACGGCGAGCGCGGCATGCGCGACCCGCGCGGCATGGTGGGCGATGCGCTCGGCGTCGACATGCATGTGCTGACGGGCGATGCGGCGCCGATGCGCAATCTCGAGCTTTGCATCAACCGCTCGCATCTGTCGGTCGAGCGCATGGTGGCGACGCCCTATGCCAGCGGGCTTGCCTCGCTGGTCGACGACGAACTCGAAATGGGCGCCGCCTGCATCGACATGGGCGGCGGCACGACGACCATCTCGGTCTTCTCGGAAGGCAAGTTCATCCATGGCGACGCGATCGCCATCGGCGGCAACCATGTGACGCTCGACATGGCCAAGGGCCTGTCGACTTCACTCGATGCCGCGGAGCGGCTGAAGGTGATGCATGGCTCGGCGCTGCCCGGAAGCGCCGACGACCGCGACCTCGTCTCGATCCAGCCGATCGGCGAGGAAGGCGATGTGCCGTCGCAGATACCGCGCTCGGTGATGACGCGCATCATCCGTGCGCGCATCGACGAAACGCTCGAGCTTTTGCGCGACCGGCTGAACAAGTCCGGCTACGGCAATGCCGTCGGCAAGCGCGTCGTGCTCACCGGAGGCGCCAGCCAGCTCGCCGGCCTGCCGGAAGCGGCGCGCCGCATTCTCGGGCGCAATGTGCGCATCGGCCGTCCGCTCGGCGTGGCGGGCCTGCCGGAGGCGGCCAAGGGACCGGCGTTCTCGACCCCGGTCGGATTGATGATCTACCCGCAGATGGCGAGCTTCGAGAGCCATTCGGCGAAAGGACTTTCCGGTTTCAGGATGACCGGGACGGGCGGAAGACTGCATCGCATGAGTCAGTGGTTGAGAGACAGTTTTTAATTTGACGGGGACAGCCCCATAGGCGGCCGCAGCGGCGAGGCGGCGGGAAAGGCAAAGGACGGAGACAATGACCATCAATCTGCAAAAGCCGGACATCACCGAGCTCAAGCCCCGCATCACCGTGTTCGGTGTCGGCGGCGGCGGCGGCAATGCCGTCAACAATATGATCACCGCCGGCTTGCGCGGCGTCGAGTTCGTGGTGGCCAACACCGACGCACAGGCGCTGACCATGTCGAAGGCTGAGCGGCTGATCCAACTTGGCGCGCATGTCACCGAAGGCCTCGGCGCCGGCTCTCAGCCGGAAGTCGGCCGCGCGGCGGCGGAAGAGTGCATCGACGAGATCATCGATCATCTGTCCAACACCCATATGTGCTTCGTCACCGCCGGCATGGGCGGCGGTACCGGCACGGGCGCCGCTCCGGTCGTTGCCCGCGCGGCGCGCGAGAAGGGCATCCTCACCGTCGGCGTCGTCACCAAGCCGTTCCACTTCGAGGGCCAGCGCCGCATGAAGACGGCCGACATGGGCATCGAGGAGCTGCAGAAATGCGTCGACACCCTGATCGTCATCCCCAATCAGAACCTGTTCCGGCTGGCCAATGACAAGACCACCTTCGCCGATGCCTTCGCCATGGCCGACCAGGTGCTCTATTCGGGCGTCGCCTGCATCACCGACCTGATGGTCAAGGAAGGCCTGATCAATCTCGACTTCGCCGACGTCCGTTCGGTGATGCGCGAGATGGGTAAGGCGATGATGGGCACCGGCGAAGCTTCGGGCGAAGGGCGCGCGATGGCCGCTGCCGAAGCCGCGATCGCCAACCCGCTGCTCGACGAGACCTCAATGAAGGGCGCCAAGGGCCTGCTGATCTCGATCACCGGCGGCCGCGACCTCACGCTGTTCGAGGTGGACGAGGCCGCGACCCGCATCCGCGAGGAGGTCGACCAGGACGCCAACATTATCCTGGGCGCCACCTTCGACGAGGAGCTGGAAGGCGTGATCCGCGTGTCGGTCGTCGCCACCGGCATCGACAAGTCGGCCGCCGAAATCGCCGCGGCGCCGATCTCGATCCGCGCGCCGCAGAAGCCGGCCGCTCGCCCGGCGGCGGCTCCGGTCGCTGAAATCCGGCCCGCTCCGGTCCAGCCGCAGGCCTACGAGCTGCGCGCGGTCGATCCGGTCGCCGAGGCGATCCAGCTTGCCGAGGCAAACGCAGCCGCCATGGCGCAGCCGCGCCCCGCGCCGGTCGACGACTTCCGGCCGCAGAGCAAGATCTTCCAGGCTCCGCCAGCCCAGCCGCAACCGCAGCCGCAGCCGGTGATGCAGCCGCAGGTCATGCAGCAGCCCGCGCCACAGCGCGAGAT
>NZ_RZSB01000063.1:0-14230 GCF_004023285.1 Mesorhizobium sp. M2A.F.Ca.ET.067.02.1.1 | reverse complement strand
CGCTGCTCGCAAGAAGGTCGTCGAGCTGATGGAAGCGGGCGGGTTCCTCGACAAGATCGAGCCGCACCGGCACACCGTGCCGCATGGCGACCGCGGCGGCGTGCCGATCGAGCCTTTCCTGACCGACCAATGGTATGTCAACGCCGCCGAGCTCGCCAAGCCGGCGATCGCCTCGGTGCGCGAGGGCCGCACGAACTTCGTGCCGAAGAACTGGGAAAAGACCTATTTCGACTGGATGGAGAACATCCAGCCCTGGTGCATTTCGCGCCAGCTCTGGTGGGGCCACCAGATCCCGGCCTGGTATGGGCCGGACGGGCATGTCTTCGTCGAGAAGACCGAGGAAGAGGCTTTGGCCGCGGCGGTCGAATATTACCTGGCGCTGGAAGGGCCGTGGAAGGCCTGGGTAGAGGACAAGCTCGAGAATTTCCAGCCGGGCGAGATCCTGACCCGCGACGAGGACGTGCTCGACACCTGGTTCTCGTCGGCGCTGTGGTCGTTCTCGACGCTCGGCTGGCCCGACCAGACGCCCGAGCTCAAGACCTATTACCAGACCGACGTGCTGGTGACCGGCTTCGACATCATCTTCTTCTGGGTCGCCCGCATGATGATGATGGGCCTGCACTTCATGGACGAGGAGCCGTTCCACACCGTCTATGTGCATGCGCTGGTGCGCGACAAGAACGGCGCCAAGATGTCGAAGTCGAAGGGCAACGTCATCGATCCGCTCGACCTGATCGAGGAATACGGCGCAGATGCGCTGCGCTTCACGCTGACTGTGATGGCGGCTCAAGGGCGCGACGTGAAGCTCGATCCGGCGCGCATCGCCGGCTACCGCAATTTCGGCACCAAGCTGTGGAACGCGACGCGCTTTGCCGAGATGAACGAGGTTGCGCGCAACGACGATTTCTGGCTGAACGACGCCAAGCTGCCGGTCAATCGCTGGATCCTCACGGAACTCACGCGGGCGGCGCGCGCGGTGACCGAAGGCATTACCAGCTATCGTTTCAACGAGGCGGCGGGCGCTGCCTATCGCTTCGTCTGGAACCTGTTTTGCGACTGGTACCTGGAACTGCTGAAGCCGGTGTTCATGGGCACGGACGAGGCCGCCAAGGCCGAGAGCCGGGCCTGCGTCGCCTTCGTGCTCGACGAAATCTACAAGCTGCTCCATCCAATGATGCCGTTCATGACCGAGGAGCTGTGGGCGCAGACCGCTGGCGAGGGCAAGGAGCGCTCCTCGCTGCTTTGTCATGCCGCCTGGCCGTCGCCCGACTTCGAGGACGAGGAGGCTGCCGCCGACATCAACTGGCTGGTCGACCTCGTCTCGGGCATCCGCTCGGTGCGGTCGGAGATGAACGTGCCGCCGGCAGCGATCGCGCCGCTGATGGTGATCGGCGCCAACTCGCTGACGCAGGAGCGGCTGGAGCGTCACGCCCAGGCGATCAAGCGGCTGGCGCGCGTCGGCGATATCGCGTTGGTCGACGCGCCGCCAAAGGGCTCGGCCCAGATCGTGCTCAACGAGGCGACGATAAGCCTGCCGCTCGGCAGCCTGATCGACCTCCAGGCCGAGGCCGCGCGGCTGCAGAAGGAACTGGCCAAGGTGACCGAGGAGATCGCCCGCCTGCACAAGAAGCTTTCCAACGAAAAATTCGTCGCCAACGCGCCGGAAGAGGTGGTCGAGGCCGAGCGCGAGAAACTCGCCGAATATCGCGAGGCGCAGGAGAAGCTTTCGGTGGCTTTGACAAGGGTTCGCGACGCGGGCTGAGCAGGAAGATTCGGCCTCGCTCCAGAGTCGCTTTCCGGTACGTTAGCTGCCTCGAAAATGGGCGTGTCGCTACGTTAATTTTGACGTAAACGGAAAGTTTGCGCCCCATTGTTGCCATAATGTAACAATGGGAGCCTGTCGGCCTCAAAATCAGCTGTTTTTGCGTTGTTTTGGGTCTTTTCTTCGCATTTTTTCTGCCGTTTGATCGCGGTTGTCGCGATTTGGGGCACCAATTGCGGCGCCTCTCACCATGGCGAAAATGCGTGCTGTCAAGGTGTACATGTACAGCTCTTGAAAACATTGTTGCGTCGTTAACCCGAATTGGTTCTAGCTTGAGCCACTTGTATTTCGGGGAGGGATTTCCATGAATATTCTGCGGCTCAAAGCTCTGGCGGGGGCAGGCTGCTTTTCGATCGCATTGATCGGCGCCGCGATGCATCCCGCGCATGCCGGCGGTCTGGAGCGCGGCGGCTACGACATCGATCTGCTGTTCGATCCGGCGCCTGTCGCAACGGAAGCCGAAGCGACCTATGTGATGCCGGATCGCAAGTACAAGAATGCACTTGGTCCTGGCGGGGCTCCCCTGGGCCCGGGCTTTAGTTCTACGGCAGACGGAGCGGAGCCTTACTGGGTCCCGCGCATCGGCGTCAAAGCCCAGGTCGTCCAGGGTGTCGACTGCATGTTCGACTACTCGCAGCCTTGGGGCGCACATACCGCGCCTGGTAGTAACTGGAATGGCGCGGTTTCGAACATTGAAACTGACATCAAGAGCGACAATTACGCGGCGACCTGCTCGTATAAGTTTGACGCGGGCAAAGGCCAGCTTCGGTTCCTGGGCGGTGTATTCTATCAGAAGGTCTACGGCTTCAAGGAAGGCTTAACAGACATCGGCTTTGGCCCCATGGTCGGGCGTGTCGATCTTGACAGCAGCGGTTGGGGGTGGCGTGCGGGTATTGCGTATGAAATCCCGGACATCGCATTGCGCGCCAGCCTTGTTTACAATTCGCAGGTGAAGCTCGACAACATTTCTGGCACGTTGGACATCGGTGGCGTCGTCTCCACCCCGATCTACGCTCCAACCCAATCCATGCCGGACACGGTCGAGTTCAAGCTGCAGTCGGGCATCGCGCCCGGCTGGCTCGCTTTTGGCTCGGTCAAATGGGTGAATTGGAGCGTTCTGCAGATTGTTCCGATTTGTACCGAACAGTCGAAGGCGCTCGGTGCCGCCTGTAACAGTGGCGTGGCGAACCCGGCTGTCAGACCGACTTCGCTCGACCTCATGTATCGGGACGGCTGGACCGTTTCCGGCGGCATCGGCCACAAGTTCAACGATCAATGGAGTGCCGCTGGCCAGCTTACTTGGGATCGCGGCACCTCGCATGGCTATGGTGTCCAAACCGACACTTGGACGCTCGGCGGCGGCGTTGCCTACACGCCTCGGCCAAACATCGAGTTTCGCTTGGCCGGGGCCATCGGAGTTATGACCAGCGGCCATTCCGGAACGCTTACCGACGAGAATGGTTTTATCGCGGGCGAAGACGCTACCTATGACGTTGGCAACGATCTGGTCACAGCGATTTCGGGTGGCCTCAAGATCAAGTTCTAAGTCTCTGAAAATTCACCGAAAAGGCCGGGCAATGCCCGGCCTTTTTGTTGTGTGACCGACCGTCCAGCCTGAACTCTCGGCCCGATATTCCAGATTCGCTGCCCAGCCGGCGCCTCATACGATTGTGACGTTTCGGCAACAGTTTATGAACAACCCCCGCGCTAAAAGCCTTGCCGAGGGAACTGCCCACTTCCCGCCATAAACCCGGAGCACCCGAGTTATGTCCCGGGATGCGTGCCAGGTTGGCGCGGCGAGGGGACCGGCCGCGGGGTGTGCGGCAAGGACGAGTATGGACGCCAAGGTAATCTCGAAGGCCAAGCTGCCCAGCCGCTACGTGACCGAAGGTCCGGCGCGGGCGCCGCATCGCTCGTATCTTTATGCCATGGGCCTGTCGGCGGCCGAGATCGCGCAGCCTTTGGTCGGCGTCGCGAGCTGCTGGAATGAAGCTGCGCCCTGCAACATCTCGCTGATGCGCCAGGCGCAGGTGGTCAAGAAGGGCGTTGCGGCCGCCAACGGCACGCCGCGCGAATTCTGCACCATCACCGTCACCGACGGCATCGCCATGGGCCACCAGGGCATGAAGTCGTCGCTGGTGTCGCGCGAGGTGATCGCCGATTCGGTCGAGCTCACCATGCGCGGCCATTGCTATGACGCCCTTGTCGGGCTTGCCGGCTGCGACAAGTCGCTGCCCGGCATGATGATGGCGATGGTGCGCCTCAACGTGCCCTCGATCTTCATCTATGGCGGCTCGATCCTGCCCGGCAGCTATCGCGGCCGGCAGATCACCGTGCAGGATGTGTTCGAGGCGGTCGGCCAGCATTCGGTGGGCACGATCAGCGATGCCGAACTGCTTGAGATCGAGCAGGTTGCCTGTCCTTCGGCCGGTTCCTGCGGCGCCCAGTTCACCGCCAACACCATGGCCACCGTCGCCGAGGCGATCGGCCTGGCACTGCCCTATTCTTGCGGCGCGCCGGCGCCCTACGAGATGCGCGACCGCTTCAATTTCGCCTCGGGCGAAAAGGTCATGGAACTGATAGCGAAAAACATCCGGCCGCGCGACATCGTCACGCGCAAGGCGCTGGAAAATGCCGCGACCGTGGTGTCGGCCACCGGCGGCTCGACCAACGCGGCGCTGCATTTGCCGGCAATCGCGCATGAGGCCGGCATCAAGTTCGACCTCTTCGACGTGGCCGCGATCTTCGAGAAGACGCCCTATATCGCCGATCTCAAGCCGGGCGGCAAATATGTCGCCAAGGACATGTTCGAGGCCGGCGGCATTCCGCTCTTGATGAAGACGCTGCTCGATCACGGCTATCTGCACGGCGACTGCATGACGGTCACTGGCCGCACTTTGGCCGAAAATATGGAGCACGTTGCCTGGAATGAGAGCCAGGATGTTGTGCGTCCCGCCAATCGGCCGATCACCAAGACAGGCGGCGTTGTGGGCTTGAAGGGCAACCTTGCCCCCGAAGGTGCGATCGTGAAGGTCGCGGGCATGTCGGAACTGAAATTCTCAGGGCCGGCCCGCTGCTTCGATTCGGAAGAGGAGTGCTTCGAAGCGGTCACGCAGCGCAACTACCGGGAGGGCGAGGTTCTCGTCATCCGCTATGAGGGGCCGCGCGGCGGTCCGGGCATGCGCGAGATGCTGTCGACGACGGCTGCGCTCTACGGCCAGGGCATGGGCGGCAAGGTGGCGCTGATCACCGACGGACGCTTCTCGGGCGCCACGCGCGGCTTCTGCATCGGCCATGTCGGGCCGGAGGCGGCGGTCGGCGGGCCGATCGGGCTGATCAAGGATGGCGACGTGATCTCGATCGACGCCGTGAACGGCACGATCGAAGTGGCCCTGTCGGACGCCGAGCTGGCGGCCCGGGCAAAGAAATGGAAGCCGCGCAAGACCGACTATCAGTCGGGCGCGATATGGAAATATGCGCAAACGGTAGGGCCGGCCCGCGACGGCGCGGTGACTCATCCGGGTGGGGCCAAAGAAACGCACTGCTATGCGGACATCTGAGGTGTTGAGGTCGTCTGTCTTTTCGGCACTGGTCGCGCTTGCGACCTTGGGCGCCGTCGGGCAGGCCATGGCCTTCGACGACAAGGTGTTCGACGACAAGACCGGCGTGAAGCCGCAGTCGAGCCCGTGGGCGGTGTTCCAGTTCGGCTTCTCGGCCTACAAGAGCGGCCACAAGGACCAGGCGGTCGAGGCCTATAAATACGCCGCCGAAAACGGCCAGATCGGCGCCACCTGGAAGCTCGCGCGCATGTATGCCGAAGGTGACGGCGTGACGCGCGACGACTATGCCGCCTTCAAGTTCTTCTCGGAGATTGTCGACCAGGATGTCGAGCCCGGCTCGCCGGAAGAAAGCTACGTTTCGGACGCGCTGGTGGCGCTCGGCGACTATCTGCGCAAGGGCATTCCCGGCACGCCGGTCGAGGAGAACGAAGTCGCGGCGCAGGAATATTATATGCGCGCCGCCGCCAACTACCGCAATCCGAACGCCCAGTTCGAGATCGGCCGGATGTTCCTGAAGGGCGAGGGCGGCGTGAAGGCGAGCGTCAAGCAGGCCGGCCGCTGGCTGCAGCTGGCAGCCGAGAAGGGCCACGCCGGCGCGCAGGCGACGCTCGGGAACCTCCTGTTCCAGAGCGGCAAGATCGTGCGCGGCCTGGCGATGATGACGGCGGCGCTTCAGCGGGCTCCGGCAGCTGATCAGCCCTGGATCCGCAGCATGCAGGAAGAGGCGTTCGCCGCGGCCGGCGAGGCCGATCGCCGGACCGCGATCTCGCTCGCCGACGACATCCTAACCAAGGGCAACAACGGCGATCAGTAAGCGTCGGATGCTCCCCCTTCGAGGGGTGAGGCCCGCGGCGCTCTAGTTTTCAGTCGGCTCCGTCGGCGTCGGGCCGGGCGTCGAGATCGAGGTCGGGTGCGGTTTTGGCGCGTCTCCCGGACATTCATCCTTGATCTTCGTCCAGGATGTGTTGTTGAGGACCATGTCGCAGCGGGCGAGATGGCTTTCGCCGGCAATGGTCAGGCATGCCGTCTGGCCGACATTGAAGGACTTGCCGTTGGCCAAACAGGTCGGCGCCGCCAGCGAGGGCGTCGGGGCGGCAAGCGCCAAGGCAAGGCCGACCGGCCTGAAAAGAAATCGGATCGCCATTCAACCCCCACAGCCACCCGCATCAAAGAGGGGATTTGTGGCGATATCAGGTCCAGGTCTGTTGAGATTCAGGTGATGCTTGCCTGCGAATGGCGGCTTCCTGCGCTTCCGGTGCTCACGTACTTTGAAGTACGCTCCGCTCCGGTTCTCGGAAACCACCTTGTCTGGTCGCTTCGCGCCCGTCTTCGACTCCGGCTCTGCCTGACCTGAATCTCAACAGACCCTGAGCTAAGGACTGGAACTTCTCAGGCCGGCTGCAGGCTGAGCTCGATCGCGACCGGCACGTGATCGGAGGGCTTCTCCCAGGCGCGGACGTGCTTTTCCACCGAGGCCGACGAGAAACGGTTGGCGGCTTCCGGCGACAGCAGCAGGTGGTCGATGCGGATGCCGTTGTTCTTCTGCCAGGCGCCGGCCTGATAATCCCAGAAGGTGTAGACGCCGGCCGAGTCGGTCACCGAGCGCACCGCTTCGGTAAAGCCGAGGTTCTTCAGCCGGCGGAAGGCCTGCCTCGTCTGCGGCTGGAACAGCGCATCGCCCAGCCAGTTTTCCGGGAACCGGGCATCGGCGGGTTCGGGAATGACGTTATAGTCGCCGGCCAGCACCAGCGCTTCCTCAAGCCGCAGCCGTTCTTCCGCCCAGCGCTCCAGCCGTGCCATCCAGGCAAGCTTGTAGGAAAACTTCCGTTCATCCTCGACCGGATTGCCGTTGGGCAGATAAAGCGAGGCGACGCGCAGAGCGCCCTGGTCGGTGGAAAAGACGCCTTCGATGAAGCGGGCATGGTCGTCCGCATCGTCGCCAGGCAGGCCGCGATTGACCTCGTCGAAGGGCAGCCTCGACAGGATGGCGACGCCGTTGAAGCTCTTCTGGCCATTGGTCTCGACATTGTAGCCCAGCGCCTCGATCTCGGCGCGCGGGAACTGCTCGTCCACTGTTTTGATCTCCTGCAGGCAAACGATGTCCGGCGCGCTTTCGGTCAGCCAATGGGTGAGGTTGCCGATGCGGGCGCGAACGCCGTTGATGTTCCAAGTGACGATCTTCATGCAGGCCTCGATGCTGTTCGGACGGAAGGCGTTCGACGAAGCGGATCGTATTGCCTGCGCGGACCTTTAGAAAGGCCGTCCGGCCGCATTCCTGCCAAAGCCAGGGGACAGGCACGCGCTACCCGGCTCGCACCGGTCATAGGCTTGCGAAGTCCGGTCGATCAGATGGAGAAGCTGGTGCCGCAGCCGCAGGAGGCGACCGCGTTCGGGTTCCTGGTCTGGAAGGACTGGCCCATCAGGTCGTCGACGAAGTCGATCACCGAGCCGCCCATATAGACCAGCGAAAGGTCGTCGATCAGGATTGTCGCGCCATCCTTCTCGATGGCGACATCGTCGTCGTTGCGATCGCCGACCAAGTCGAATTTATACGAAAAGCCGGAGCAGCCGCCGCCTTCCACGGAGACGCGCAGAGCCGTCTTTCCGGGTTCGCCGGAAACGATCCTGGCGATCCGCTTTGCCGCGGCGTCGGTCATTTCGACCTTCATGGCAGTCTTGGCATCCGCGCCCATCGGCGTCACCTTGCTTTCGGTTTCACATGATAGGTATGAAGCGGGCAGGCCTGAGTCAACTGGTGGGTCAATGGAAGAGCAGCGGGGCAAGGATGCTCTCGGCGACATCGGGTTCGGCTATCGGCCGCGCGCCGTCTATGCGAGCGACCCGGCGCTTTCGCGCGGCCGCCTGTTCCCGGAGGCCGAAAGCCCGACGCGCACGCCGTTCCAGCGCGACCGCGACCGCATCATCCATTCTACGGCTTTCCGCCGCCTGAAGCACAAGACGCAGGTCTTCGTCGCGCATGAGGGCGACCATTACCGGACCCGGCTGACGCATTCGATCGAGGTGGCGCAGATCGCGCGCGCCCTGGCGCGGGCGCTGCGCGGCGACGAGGATCTCGCCGAGGCCGTGGCGCTTGTCCACGATTTCGGCCACACGCCGTTCGGGCATACCGGCGAGGACGCGCTCAACGAGAAGATGGCCGCCTGGGGCGGCTTCGATCACAATGCGCAGTCGCTGCGCGTGGTCACAAGGCTCGAGCGGCGCTACGCCGAATTCGACGGGCTGAACCTCACCTGGGAAACGCTGGAGGGGCTGGTCAAGCACAATGGCCCGTTGACCGATGCGAGCGGGAGGGGGCTCAAGGGTCCGGTGCCGCAGGCGATCCGCGATTATTCGGAGCTGCACGACCTTGAGCTCGACCGCTTCGCCGGCATCGAGGCGCAATGCGCCGCGATCGCCGACGATATCGCCTACAACACCCATGACATAGACGACGGTCTGCGCGCGGGCCTGTTGACGCTGGAGATGCTGGAGGAGGTCGGCTTGCCCGGCTCGATCCTGAAGGGCGTGCGCGCCAAATATCCTCAACTCGACGATGTGCGCACCGGCCACGAGCTGATGCGGCGGCAGATCACCTTGATGGTCGAGGATGTCATCGCATCGACCACCGCCAATATCGAGCGGCTCAAACCGGACAGCGCCGATGCGGTGCGCGCGGCGGGCGAGACCTTGGTGACCTTTTCGGCAGGCATGGCCGCGGCCGAGAAGGAATTGAAGGCTTTCCTCTACAAGCATCTCTACCGGCACCCGGAAGTGATGCGGGTGCGGGCCGACGCCGAACAGATCGTGCGCGAGCTGTTCGACGTCTATTTCGCCGATCCGCGCGCCATGCCCGATGGCTGGCGCGAGGGGCTCGACCGGGCCGAGGATCGCATCAAGGCGCGCAGCGTCGCCGACTTCCTGGCCGGCATGACTGACACCTATGCCTTGAAGGAACATCGGCGTCTGTTTGACCATACGCCCGATTTGAGCTAGGGCGAGCCTCGATTTTGCCGGCCGTTGGGCCGGTCGCCTCTTAAAGCCCAGAGCACTTCCAATGAATATCTTCGCCGATTTCAACGCGCGGATCGTAAAGGCCGTCGAAGCCCTTGACCTGAAGGACAAGGAGGGGGCCGCGCTCGACCTGTCGCGTATCGCGGTCGAGCCGCCGCGCGATGCCAGCCATGGCGACCTCGCAACCAATGCGGCGATGGTGCTGGCCAAGCCCACTGGACAGAACCCGCGCGCGCTTGCCGAGAAACTCGCCGAAGCGCTGCGTGGCGACGCCGATATCGCGTCGGCCGAGATCGCCGGGCCTGGCTTCGTCAATCTCAGGCTCAAGGACGCGTTCTGGCATACGCATCTGACCGCGTTGCTCGGCGAGGGGCGCAATTATGGCCGCTCGACCATCGGCGGCGGCCGCAAGGCCAATGTCGAATATGTCTCGGCCAACCCGACCGGTCCGATGCATGTCGGCCATTGCCGCGGCGCCGTGGTCGGCGACACGCTTGCCAATCTGATGGCCTTCGCCGGCTACGACGTGACCAAGGAATATGTCATCAACGACGCCGGCTCCCAGATCGACGTGCTCGGCCGCTCGGCGTTCCTGCGCTACCGCGAGGCGCTTGGCGAAGCCATCGGCGAGATCCCGCCCGGGCTTTATCCGGGCGACTACCTGATCCCCGTCGGCCAGGCGCTGGCCGAGGAATTCGGCCTCGGCCTGCTGGAGATGCCCGAAGACGAGGCCCTGGCGATCGTCAAGGACCGCACCGTCGATGCGATGATGGCGATGATCCGCGAGGATCTGGCGCTGCTCAACGTGCATCACGACGTGTTCTTCTCCGAGCGCACGCTGCATGCCGACAACGCCAGGAAGATCCGCGCGGCGATCGCCGACCTGACGCTCAAGGGGCATATCTACAAGGGCACGCTCCCCCCGCCGAAGGGGGAGAAACCTGACGACTGGGAGGACCGCGAGCAGACGCTGTTCCGGTCGACCGCGGTCGGCGACGACATGGACCGGGCGCTGGTCAAGTCGGACGGTTCGTTCACCTATTTCGCCGCCGACGTCGCCTATCTCAAGGACAAGGTCGAGCGCGGCTTCGTCGATCTCATCTATGTGCTTGGCGCCGACCATGGCGGCTATGTGAAGCGGCTCGAGGCGCTGGCGCGGGCGGTGGCCGGCGACACGGTCAAGCTCACCGTGTTGCTTTGTCAGCTCGTCAAACTGTTCCGCGACGGCGAGCCGGTCCGGATGTCGAAGCGGTCCGGCGATTTCGTCACCTTGCGCGATGTCGTGGAGGAGGTCGGCCGCGACCCGATCCGCTTCATGATGCTCTACCGCAAGAACGACGCGCCGCTCGATTTCGACTTCGCCAAGGTCACGGAGCAGTCGAAGGACAATCCGGTGTTCTACGTCCAGTACGCGTCGGCGCGCTGCCATTCCGTCTTCAGGCAGGCGAGCGAGCAGCTCGGCGAGGCGAATTTCGACCGCAACCGGCTCGCGGCTTCCGTCGCTGCGCTGGCCGACGAGGGCGAGATCGCGTTGATCCGCAAGCTGGCTGAATATCCAAGATTGATCGAATCCGCGGCGCTTTCCCTGGAGCCGCACCGGCTCGCTTTCTACCTTTATGACCTGGCTTCAGTCTTCCATGCACAGTGGAATCGCGGCCACGACAATCAGGACTTACGTTTTGTTAAGGTTAACGACCGAGAATCAACCTATGCCAGACTAGGGCTGGTGCAGGCTGTTTCGGATGTCTTGACCTCCGGCCTGACGCTGATCGGGGCAGACGCGCCCACGGAAATGCGTTAGGTTTAACTAAAAAACCTGTCACCTTTTGCCCACATTGCGCTGGTAAGGGCCAACCCTGCGCGACGTCCATGGCGTCCGACTTTGTGCGAGTTCGGGAACAATAATGGCAGACAGAACCCCGCTGAAAGTAGCCGACCACAACGATATCGCCGACGATGATCCGTTCGCGGAACTGACCCGGATCATGGGTTTCGACCCGCGCCAGCCGGTAAGACAGCCGGCCCCCGCGGCCGAGAAGGCCATGCCGGCTCCTCACGTTGCGGAGGCTGACGATTTCGACATCGACCTCGAAAAGGAGTTGATGGGCGAGTTCGATTCCGTCGAGGAAAGCGCGCCGGTCGCTCAGCAGGCTGCCATCCACCAGATCAGCCATGAGCCGGCCGTCGAGGCCGCCAGCGCCGCCGTGAACGACGACGAATTGACGGCGTCCTTCGAGCAGGATTTCGTCTTTGACGACGCGGCTGATCACGCCGACTTCGCCGTGGCGCGCGCACCGGAGCCGCAGTTCGCTCCAGAACCGCACTTCGCCGCGGAGCCGGAAGTCGCGCCAGAGGCGCATTTCGCATCTGAGCGTTTCGAGCCGGAGCCGCAGGCCACCCCAGAGCCGGAAGTCGCTTTCGACGATGATTTCGACAACGCCGTCGCCAGTTCGCTCGATATCGCGCCGGTCGAAGATGACCTTTCGATCGATCATGAAATGGCGGCCTCGCTGGACCAGGATTTCCAGCTCGACCATCACGAGCCGGCCGACGCCCGTCAGGATGCCGTCGAAGCCATGCAGGCCGCGAGCGAAGAGGCGTTCGACGCCGATTTCGACAGCGCGGTCCACATGTCGCTTGAAGACGAGCTGTCGTTTGAAAGCCATGAGCCCGAGCAGCATGCGCGGGCCGTCGAGCCGGTCGAAGCTCATGCAGCCGCCCCGCTGATCTCCGAAGATGATTTCGCCGGCCATTTCGATCAGACGCCGGGCGATGACATCAATCTCGGCCAGGATCAGGATTTTCAGGAGCCGGAGCTGTCGCTCGCCGACGAGCCGGCCGCGATGGTCGAGGCGGAGGCCGCCCAATTTGCCGCTGAGCCGGAACCCGCCGCGCCCGAACCTTCCGCCGCGCTGACCCTCGATGACGATTTCGAGCTGAGCTTCCGCGACGCGCTGAATGAAGAGCCGCAAGCTCCGGCCGTCGAGCTCGCCGCCGCCTTGCAGCCGGCAGAGTCGGCTCCGGTCGTGGCTGCTCCAGTCCCACCAGTTGCCGCTGCTCCGGTCCCTCCGGTCGCGGCAGTGGAACCGGCAAAGCCGGCCGCCAGAGAGCGCAGCCTGGAGGACGAGCTCAACGCGCTGCTCGGCGCCATGACCGCTCGGCCGATGCCCACGGTCAAGGAGCCTGCTCCCGCGCCACGGCTGGTTGCGGAATCCGCGAGCCACGCCGGTGGGAACACGGCGGCCGACGATCTCGACTGGGATCTCGACGAGCGCCAGCCGGCGCAGGACCGGCAGGACGCGCAGCCGGCCGACAGCGACCTGGACGACCTGCTCGCCAACGAGCTCGACCGCCAGGATTTTGCAGCCTCGGCCAAGGCCGAGCCCTCCAGCGCCGGACCTTCGGCGGCCGAACAGGACATTGATTTCGACGACGACGCCTTTGGCGCCGCTTTCGCCCGGAGTATCGAGGCCGAGCAGGCGGGGGCCGCCAGCGCGAGGTCTCCGGCAAATTCGTCCGATTGGATGCATCCGACGCCGGTCGAGCAGACAAGGTCTTGGAGCCGTTCGACCCCGACCGCCGCTCCGCCGGTGCAAGCCTCATTTGCGGCACAGCCGGCCCCAGCGGCGCCGGTGCAGGTGGCAGCGCCTTCAGCGCCGCTGCAGATGACCGCGCCTGCTTACCGCAACGAGCCGGCCCCGGATTATTCCGCCCATGCCAAACCGGCGCAGGCCCCGATGGCTGCGCCGCAGCCCCGCCAGCATGACGAGGTCCCGGATGTCGAGACGGTCGATGTGCCGGAGCGCGTGGTCGCGCTCGCCGACGACCTCGACATTCCGGAGCTCAGCTTCGAGGAGGATCAGCCGGCGGCGGCCGCTTATGACGATCTGGACGCGGAATTCGCGAGCCTGCTCACCGACATGAACGCGACGGAGATCGCGTCGGCGCCCGTGCAGAACCGTGGCTATGACGACGAAACCTACAGCGCCGGCTTCAATGGCTATGACCGTCGCGACTTGCGGGCCGAGGCTCCGGCGGCTCCGCCCGCTCAGGCTTCCTTCGCTGCCGCCAACGATTACGACGCCGACGATCTGCCCGGCAGCCGACCGGTCTCACAGGCGGACGAATTCGCTACCGACGAGCTCGATTATGATCCTGAGCTCGAAGAGGCGATGGCGATCCCCGGGCTTGCCGAGCGTAAGGCGGCGCAGCCGCGCCGTCGCGGCATGATGATCGCGGGGCTGGTCGGCGCCGTGGTGGTTCTCGGCGGCCTTGGCGCGCTGGCCTTCTCCTTCGGAGGCAAGGGCGGCAGCGAGGCTCCGGTGATCGTCAAGGCCGACAATTCGCCGATCAAGGTGAAGCCCGAAAATCCGGGCGGCGCGGTGGTGCCGAACCAGGACAACAAGGTTTATGACGCGGTCGCCAAGGGCGGCGGCGCGGCAAAGCCAGCCGAGCCGGTGCAGCAGAAGCTGGTGAACACCACCGAACAGCCCGTGGACCTGGCCTCGAAGGAACCGCCGCCGAGCCGCGTGGTCGATCTTTCGACCACCGACGACGACGCCGCGGCCGGCGCTGATGCCGCCGGCAATACAAGCTCGGCGTTGCCCGGTGTCGAACAAGCCGCTGTGCCCGAAAGCGCCCAGCCTGCCGCACCGGCAAGCGCGCAGCCGGCCGCGCCGGCGCCGAAGTCGGAAGACCGCATCGCGCAGGTGCTGCAGCAGGATGCCGCCAACACCGCCAACAACAACGACGTCGTCGCCGTCGCGCCGCGCAAGGTGAAGACCATGATGGTCAAGCCTGACGGCTCGCTGGTGCCGCGCGAGGATCCGGCTCCGGC
>NZ_RZSB01000639.1:0-3481 GCF_004023285.1 Mesorhizobium sp. M2A.F.Ca.ET.067.02.1.1 | reverse complement strand
CAGCACCATCATGCCCATGGCAATGGTCACGGTGGCGACGATGAGGGCGATGACGAGGAAGGGCAGAACAATGAGAAAGCCGAGCTCGAAGCCGCGGCGGATTTCCGAGATCATGAAGGCCGGCACCAGGATGCGCAGATCGACGGTCTCGCGCGAGACAGTCTGGCCACGCTCGCGGGCGAGGTCGGCGAAAAGGTCGAAGTCCTTGTCGCGCACATTGTGCAGCATGAAGTCGCGGAACGGACCGGAAATCTTCTCGAACGCCTCGCCTTGCGTGATCTGGTTGTCCATCAGCGGCTTCACGCCGGTGTTCCAGGCCTGGTCGAAGGTCGGCGCCATGACATAGAAGGTCATAAACAGCGACAGCGAGATCAGAATCAGGTTTGCCGGCGTCGACTGTAGGCCGATGCCGGCGCGCAGGATCGAGAAGGCGATGACGAAGCGGGTGAAGCTCGTCACCATGATGAGCAGGCCCGGCGCCACCGAAAGCACGGTCAGCAGGCCGAACATCTGGATCAGGTAGCCGACGGTCGTGCCGTCGGCCTTGCCGATGCCGCCGAGATCGAGCTGCTGGGCCGCGGCGACGGAGGTGGTGACGACGATGAGCGCCGTGGCTATGAGGAACTTTCTCATTCGAGCAGCATCGTCCTGACGAGAACCTGTTTGACGTGGCCGCCGCTGCGCAGCGCCGCGCGCTCATCGAGATCGGCCTTGAGATGCTGGTAGCCGCTGGCGCCTTCGATCTGATGCAGCTTGATAGTGCGCACGAAGGCGAGCAGATCCTGGTGGATCTGCTCGGTCACTTCCGGCGGCTGCGGTGCGTCATAGAGAACCGATGCCTCCAGCCGGATCCAGACGTCCGACGGCGAGGCGAGATTGGTGGTGATCGGCGCCAACTGAGCCAGCGTCGGCCCGGCAGCGGCCTTGCCGGCTTCGCCGGTCTTCTCCGCCTTGCCGGTATTCTCCGGCGCCGCGGGCACTGGCGCCGGCGTCTCGCCCTGCTTGAGATAGCCGCCGGAAACCCAGCCCATGCCGATGGCCGCGCCCGTCATGACCAGCAGGATGGCGAGCTGGATCACCAGGGAAGGTCCCTTCTTGGGCTGGACCTGCTCAACATTGGCCATCGCAGCGTTCTCCCGGCCCTAGAAAGGAAGAACCTGGTCGAGGACCTGCTGGCCATAGGCCGGCTGCTGGACCTCGCTTACACGGCCGCGGCCGCCATAGGAGATGCGCGCTTCCGCGATGCGCTCGTAGGGGATGGTGTTCTCCGCGCCGATGTCGGATGGACGAACCATGCCGGCGATGGTGAGGACCCGCAGTTCGTAGTTGACGCGGACCTCCTGTGAGCCCCTGATCATCAGATTGCCGTTGGGCAGCACCTCCGTCACGACGGCGGCGACGTTGAGCTCGATGTCTTCCGAGCGCTTGATCTCGCCGTCGGCATTGGTCTCCGTGCTGGAGCTCAAGCCAGCGTCGCCCTTGCCGCTGGTGCTCTTGCCGTCCCATCCGAGCGTGACGTCATAGCCGAGCTTGCGCGCGGCGGTGCGGCTGCGATCGTTCTGGTTCTTGAAATTAGCCCTGTCGTTGAGCTTGATGTTGACGGTCAGGATGTCGCCGGCGCGCAAGGCGCGCGGATCGGTGAAGAGCCGGCTCTGGCGGTCGTCCCACAGTGAAAATTTCTTCGGCCGCGAGGCAGGCGGCTCGGGATAGGTGTAAGGGCCGGAGGCACCGATGCCGGAACCGACGGGTGACATAGCAGGCTCCCGGCCGATCTCCTTGAAATTGGTGCCGCAGCCGGACAACCCCGCAACCGCGACGAGGACAAAGAACTTCAACTTCATGACGGATCAACCCTTCGCGCCGCGCTGGCCATGATGCCGGTGAGCGTCGCAGCCGCCTTCTGGTCCATTTCATTCAGGATGACGCCGGCCTTGCGCGAATCGAGCTTCATCAGGATGGCCGCCGCGAGCTCGGCATTGACCATCGCCAGCCGCTCGGCGGCGGCGTCCGGCTTCATGCCGGCATAGATCTTGACGACGCCGTCCTCGGCGCGCGCCAGGAACACTTCGCGGCGCTTCAGCCACTCTTCATATTCGGCTTTCTTCGCCTCCAGCGCTTTCATGCGCTCGTCGATGCCGGCCTGCAGCTGCTTCAGCTCTTCCGCCTGCAGGGCGTAGCGGCGGTCGCGCGCGGCATCCGCGATGTTTGAGCAGAAGCGCTGGACCTCGCTTTCGTCAGGCGCTTTCCCGACCGCAAGTCCAACCGGCTGGGCCGATGCCGTCTCGCGCGTGAGTTGGGCCGGCTGAGCCGGCGCCTGACCGCCGAGCAATACCTGGCGCACTTCATCCGCACGGACCGCGCCGCCCGCCAACGCGACGATCGCGCTAATGGCGAGGAGTCCGGTCACGGGGTGAAGTCTTGGGCGGCGATGCAGTGTCGAGGAGAGGAGCGCGATCATCGGCGTGCCTATTGGAGGACCAGGTCGGCCTGCAGGGCGCCGGCAGATTTGATGCCTTGCAGGATGGCGATGATGCCGTCCGGCTTCACGCCGAGGCGATTGAGGCCGGAGACAAGCGTTTCGAGATCGGGGCCATCGAGCACGGCGACGCGGGCGTTGGGCCGGCTCGCATCGATGGCCGTGGACGGTTCCACCGCGGTCTCACCTCTGGAGAAGGGTTCAGGCTGAACGATCCGAGGCGCTTCGGTGATGCGTACGGTAAGCGTGCCGTGGCTGATCGCCACGCGCGAGATCCTGACATTGTTGCCGATGACGACGGTTCCGGTGCGCTCGTCGATGACGACGCGGGCAGGGGAATCCGACTCGACGACGAGGTTTTCGATCTCGGCATAGAAGCGCGCGGCGGAGACATTCTTCGGCCGCCTGATCTGCACGGTTCGGGCGTCGCGCTCGGCGGCGACCCGCATGCCGAAGCGCTGCGAGGTGTAGTCGTTGACGGCATCGGCGATGCGGATGGCGGTCGAGAAATCGGGATTGCGCAATTGCAGTGTCAACACGCCCTGGTCATCGAACTCGGCCGGAACGGCGCGCTCGACGATCGCGCCGTTGGGCACGCGGCCGGCGGTCGGCACGCCTTGCGTGAGTTCCTCGGCCTGACCCTTGGCGGTGAAGCCGCCGACAATCACCGAGCCTTGCCCGACGGCATAGATCTCGCCATCGGCCGCCTTCAGCGGCGTCATCACCAGCGTGCCGCCGGCGAGCGAGGAGGCGTCGCCCATCGAGGAGACGTCGATGTCGATGCGGGCGCCCGACTGGACGAAGGGCGGCATGTTGGCGGTGACGATGACGGCGGCCACGTTCTTGGCGCGCGCGCTGCCGCCTTCAGTGGCGATGCCGAGATTCTCCAGCATGGCGCGGATCGACTGCTCGGTGAAGGGCGAGTTGCGCAGGCTGTCCCCGGTGCCGGCAAGGCCGATGACCAGGCCGTAGCCGACGAGCTGGTTGTCGCGCGCGCTCTGCAAC
>NZ_RZSB01000638.1:0-3481 GCF_004023285.1 Mesorhizobium sp. M2A.F.Ca.ET.067.02.1.1 | reverse complement strand
CCACCTCCATGGTCCGTACGAAAGAGCCCCGACGGCCTCCACCGGCGGGGCTTTTTTCGTTGTCCGAGCAGGCCACCACGTCGGCTGCCCTTTTTCGGGCTGCTTTTGCGCTACGCTGGATTGTTCAGGGAGGATAGGATGAGTTTGCGCCTCGGCTTCACCATGCTTGCCCTCGTCGCCTTCGCCACCCAGGCCCAGGCCTTCGAGATCTCCAGCCCGTCGGTCTCCGACGGCAAATGGAATGCGAAATATCTCGGCGACAAGGCCGGCTGCGGCGGCAAGAGCGTCTCGATCGCGCTCGCCTGGAAGGATCCGCCGGCCGGCACCAAGAGCTATGCGCTGACCATGTTCGATACCGACGCCAATGGCGGCAAGGGTTTCTGGCACTGGCTGGCCTGGAACATCCCGGCCAGCGCCAAGGGCCTGGGTGAGGGCGCCGGCGCCGAGGGCGGCAAGCGCATGCCCAAGGGCTCGGTGCTGGGCAAGGGCGGCGTCGGCCGCGCAGGCTATTTCGGCCCATGCCCGCCGCCCGGCAGCGGCCAGCACCACTATGTCTTCACGCTCTACGCGCTTGGCGACAAGACGCTGCGCATACCGGACAATCCCTTGCCGGATATGGTCTCCGTCGCCGCCAAGAGTTCGGCGCTGGGCGAGGCGACGGTGACGTATACGTATGGGAGGTAGCTACAGTTGATCTCCCGGCGACCTTCGCCTTCGTCATCCTAGGGCGAAGCAAGGAGCGAAGCGACGCGCGCAGACCCTAGGATCCATGCCGTTACGCTAAGGCGTTGAAACGGCTAAGAATTCTGCTCCGTTGCGCCCTTCGGCGCGCGTCACGGCATGGATCCTCGGGTCAAGCCCGAGGATGACGAATGTCGGCGGGGTTACTCCGCCGCTTCCAACTTGTCCTGCGTCTTCGTCTCGAAGTCGCTGGCGTCGTGGCGCTCGCGCAGCTGGAAGGACGGATCGCCGGACATGCGGTTGACCATGCGGCCGCGCGTCACGGCCGGCCGCGCGTCGATCGCGTCGGCCCAGCGCTGCACGTTCTTGTATTCATGCACCGACAGGAACTGCGCGGCATCATTGTAGCTGCGGCCCTTGGCGAGCCCGCCATACCATGGCCACACCGCCATGTCGGCGATCGTGTAGTCCGGGCCTGCGAGATATTCGCTCTCCGCCAGCCGGCGGTCGAGCACGTCCATCTGCCGCTTGGTCTCCATGGCGAAGCGGTCGATGGCGTATTCGATCTTTTGCGGCGCATAGGCGTAGAAATGGCCGAAGCCGCCGCCGAGATAGGGCGCCGAACCCATCTGCCAGAACAGCCAGGAGAAGGTTTCCGCGCGCGCCGCGCGCTCGGTGGGCAGGAATTCGCCGAACTTTTCCGCGAGATAGGTGAGGATCGAGCCGGACTCGAACACACGCACCGGCTTCGGCTCGCTGTGGTCCATGAGCGCCGGGATCTTCGAGTTTGGATTGACCTGGACGAAGCCGCTGCCGAACTGGTCGCCGTCGCCGATCTTGATCAGCCAGGCATCGTATTCCGCGCCGGTGTGGCCAAGCGCCAGAAGCTCCTCGAGCATGATCGTCACCTTCTGGCCGTTGGGCGTGGCCAGCGAGTAGAGCTGCAACGGGTGCTTGCCGACCGGCAGCTCCTTCTCATGCGTGGGACCGGCGATCGGCCGGTTGATCGAAGCGAACTGGCCGCCATTGGGCTTGTTCCAGGTCCAGACTTTCGGCGGGATATATTGGTCCATGTCGGGAGGCCTTGTGTTTCGCGCAGGGCGGAGCGTTTCGTGAAGGGCGGGAAATCTGCCACGATGCCGATAGACTTAGGTGCGGTTGCGCGCGCGTCAAAGAAAAAAGTTCAACCTTCGTTGAACTAGCGCTTGTGCCAGCCCCGCAACGGGAAAATCCACCCTTGCGCCGCGCTCCTTCGGCCATACTTATAGAACAAAACCCGCAACGCAGGATGGATCGATGACCGTCGAGAAAATTTCGCGCTCCGTCGTTGCCGTGCGCGCCACGGTTCCGGACGACGCTTTCACCGCCAATGCGCTGGGCACGCGCCGCGAGGGCAGCGGCGTGGTGATCCGCGACAATGGCCTTGTGCTTACGATAGGCTACCTCATCACCGAGGCCGAGGAAGTGTGGCTGACCGACCAGGATGGCCGCGTGGTCGCCGCGCATGCGCTGGCCTACGACCAGGAGACCGGCTTCGGCCTCGTGCAGGCGCTGTCGCCGCTCAACCTTCCGGCTGTCCAGTTCGGCGATGCCAGGAAGGCCAATATCGGTGACGCGGTGACGCTTGCCGACGGCATCGGCCAGCAGGTCGACGCCCACATCGTCACCAAGCAGGAATTCGCCGGCTATTGGGAATATCTGATCGACGAGGCGATCTTCATCGCGCCCGCGCATCCGTCCTGGGGCGGGGCGGCGCTGTTCGACCGCGACGGCAAGCTGCTCGGCATCGGCTCGCTGCGGCTGCAGATGAGCCGCGCCGGCGAGGTGGCCGACATCAACATGGTGGTGCCCATCGATCTTCTGACGCCGATCCTCGATGATCTCATCAAGCGCGGCCAGGCGGCGAAAGCGCCGCGTCCGTGGCTCGGCGCCTTCTCGGCAGAGTCGAACGGCATGGTGGTGGTGATGAGCGTCGCCGAAGGCGGCCCGGCAGCCAAGGCGGGCCTGCGCCAGGGCGACATCATCTCCGACGTGCGCGACGGTGAGGTGGACGGCCTGGCCGATTTCTACAGGAAACTCTGGCAGAATCCGGCCGGCTCGGAAATCCCGCTGCGCGTCGTGCGCGACGGCCGCGAGACCTGGCTGCGCGTCAAATCCGCCGACCGCAATTCCTTCCTTAAGAAGCCGCAACTGCAGTAGCGCCGGATGCATCCAAGGCTGCTGAAAACCTTTCTGGCGGTCGCGCGGACGGGCAACGTCACGCGCGCCGCGCAGGAGGTCAATCTCGCCCAGTCGAGCGTCAGCGATCAGATCCAGGCGCTGGAAACCGAGCTTGGAGCCGGCCTGTTCACCCGCTCGCGGCAGGGGCTCACCCTGACGCCGGCGGGCGAGGCCCTGAAACCCTATGCCGAGGACCTGCTGGCGCTTGCCGACGCCGCCCGCGCCGCCGTCGATGCCACCAAAGCCGACATGGCAGGCAGCCTGTCGATCGGCGCGCTGGAGACGATCGCCTCGGCAAGGCTGGCTCCATGGCTCGCCCGTTTCCGTGCCGCCCATGCCGGCATCGACATCAAGCTCCGGATCGCCGGCAGCGGCGACTTGCTGCGCAGGCTCAGCGATGGCGAGATCGATGTCGCCTTCTGCTTCGAGCGGCCGCCTGAGCTCGATACCAGCGCATCCGACCAGCGCCTTGCCAGGCGCGTGGTGGCGGTCGAGCCGCTGGCGCTGATCGCGCCGCCTGGCGACAACCATGTGGATGTCGACCTGGCGACGCTGGCCGAGAAGCATTTCGTTGCCACCG
>NZ_RZSB01000637.1:0-3482 GCF_004023285.1 Mesorhizobium sp. M2A.F.Ca.ET.067.02.1.1 | reverse complement strand
ACATAGGCGCCGGGTTGACGGCCGCCCTTGGGCGCCTTGGCATCTTTGGAATGCTCCGCGATCGCGGGGCCGGAACCGGACACTTTCTCCGTTGCCGGCGAGGGTGTTGCGGGTCTGGGTTGCGGGCGGGAGGCGTCCTCGGGTTTTGTGCTCGTGGGATCGGCCATGCTCGTGCTCCGGAGTTGAACGCAGATCAACTTGGGAGACGGTGCTAAGTTCCCATACGTCCGGCATCTCAAGGGTTCGATGTGATGGCCGCGGTTCCCAGCACGGTAGGAAGCTCTGGAAAAGCTGGTATTGCCGTCGAAACCCTAGGCGACGAAAAGCGGTTTCCCACCGCCGCAATGGCGGTTCTGCACCCGGTCAGCGAGGGGCCGCGCAATAGGCTGCGTAGCCGCGACATCTTCATTCCCGACCTTCACACGGACAACATCAAAGTCGACACGCGCGACTTCAGGGGAAACGCGGAATTTCTTGCCCGGCCTAGGATCGCAAGTCGAACCAGAACGTTACAGGTCCAGCGGTTGTGCCGGCGCAGCTGTGGCAACAAGGGAGGCGACAATGACATACGACAAATCCAAGCGAGGCGGCGCGACCGTTGGCAGGTCTCCGGCGGTGAAAGGTACGAGGTCAATTATTTTGCCCGCAAGCAGGGCATCAGCAGAGACCAGGCCGAGGCCCTCATAAAGCGGGTCGGAACGACTGCGACAAGCCCAATGCGGCCTCGGAGAAACTGAAGAAATAGGCTGCAGATTGCAAATGCCGCATTGGGTAGTTCAGTTCCATCAGAGTGAGGTCAAGTGAGTAAGTTAGCGTCGCATCGGCCCACAATCGAAGCGTCTTCCACTCGCCCTGCCAGGCCAGCCTCGCGCGGCGCGGCCCATCTGCCGCCACCGGCTTTCCGGCCGGTCCAGCTCGCAAAGCTGGTGGACAGGGTTCCAGCTGGCGATCGCTGGATCCACGAAATGAAATATGACGGCTACCGCATTCTCGTCGCGGTAGGCGGCGGAGAGGCGCGCGCTTATACGCGCTCCGGTCTGGACTGGTCCGGCCGCTTCCCCTCTATCCTTTCGGAGGCAGGCAAGCTCAAGGTTCGATCCGCGCTCATCGATGGCGAGGCCGTTGTCATCGACGCTCAGGGGCGATCGAGTTTCCAGGCGCTCCAGAACGCCTTGAAGGGTGATCCCGCCAGCATCGATTTTTATGCCTTCGACCTGCTCCAACTCGACGGCGAAGACCTGACGAGGCTTCCGCTCCTGGAGCGCAAGGCGAAACTGGAGGGAATCCTGCCGGCGAAGAACCCTATCCTTCGCTACTCCGATCATATCCAAGGCCGGGGCGAAGAATTGCTGAACCGCTTCTGCGACGCCGGCCTCGAGGGGGTTATCTCGAAGCTGGCGGATTCGGACTATGTTGGCGCCCGGGATGGAAGCTGGCTGAAGATCAAGTGCATCAAGCGTCAGGAATTCGTACTCGTCGGCGGGCGCCGTCAGACAAGGATCGCGCGTTTCGATCGCTTATCCTTGGGATCCATGACGGCGGAAAGCTACGCTTTGCCGGCAAGGTCGGGACCGGTTTCGATACCGCAGAGATGGCCAGGCTGATGAAGACCATGGCGCCGCTCGAGCAGAGCGCCGCCACGGTCGAAGCACCGCGCGCGGAAGTTCGCGGCGCGCACTGGATACGTCCGAAGCTTGTCGCCGAGATCGCCTATACTGAAATGACCAACGAAGGGACACTGCGCCATCCAAGCTATCTCGGCTTGCGCGAGGACAAAAAGCCGGAAGCCGTTGCGCTTGAGACGGAACGTCACACAGCGACGCTGCCGGCCCCGGCGACGAGCACGATTGCCATCAGCAACCGCGGCCGCGTAATCTACCCTGAGTCCAACATCACCAAGGGCCAGCTCGCCGACCACTACGCAGCCGTCGCGGAGATCATGCTCCCTTGGGTCGGCAGCAGGCCAATCAGCCTTGTTCGCTGTCCCCAGGGCCGCGCGAAGAAGTGTTTCTTCCAGAAGCACGACGCCGGCAGCTTCGGCGACAAGGTCCATCACGTCGGCATCACCGAAAAGGACGGTCACGAGGAGCCGTACCTTTATGTCGACGATGCCGATGGGCTGATGACCTGCGTGCAGATGGGAACGATCGAGCTGCACGGGTGGGGCGCTCGGATCGAGGACGTCGAAAAGGCCGACCGTCTCGTCTTCGACCTCGACCCTGATGAAGGTCTCGATTTCGAGGCCGTGCGCGCTGCCGCATTCCAGTTCCGGGATATTCTGAAATCGCTTGGGCTAACCACCTTCCCGATGCTGACCGGCGGCAAGGGCGTGCACGTGATCGCCCCGCTCACTCCACAGGCCGAGTGGCCGCAAGTGAAAGACTTCGCACATCGTCTCGCTCAAGCCGTCGCCCAGACCGATCCCTCTCACTTTACGGCCGTGATGGCGAAGGCGAAGCGGAAGGGACGGATCTTTGTCGACTATCTGCGCAACCAGCGAGGGGCGACCGCGATCATGCCCTACAGCGCGAGGTCCCGACCGGGCGCTCCGGTCGCCGCGCCCATCACCTGGGCGGAAATGAAGACGATTGATGCGCCCTCGCATTTCCACGTCGGCGATGCTCGTGAATTGAAGAAACGCGCAGCCAGCAAATCCCTGGCGGGATGGGGTCGAGCCGACCAATTATTGCCAAATCTGTAGCCCATTCCTCGACGACAGAAAGACTGGTCAAGGCTTCGCCTCGTTCGCCTGATTGGAACCCGGGGACATCGGTCCCGTTTGCCTCGACCATGGCAAAAACCGATCCACGGACCGTCGCCAGCCTCTTGAGGGAATATGCACATCGCACATCGCTTCGCGGAGGCAATCCCTATCGCACCAAAGCTTACTTGCGCGCTGCCGATAGCTTGGCTGCGTTGTCGCAGCCGCTTGATCGGATCATTGCCGCGGGCGCCCTCACCAGAGGGCATCGGCGACGCGATCGCGGACATGGTGCGAGGCTTCGGGAATACCTTCGTTAGCTGCAATGAATCCCTTTTGTAGTTCAACCGCGCATTGTACCGCATCAACTGCACTGGCGAACTCGACAAGCACACCGTCGCCCATAAGTTTGACTACGCGACCATTGTGCTGGACGACCAATGGAGACAACACGGCCTGCCGACGTGATTTCAATGCGGCTAGTGTGCCAGCCTCTTCGCGTTCCATCAGGCGGAATAGCCAACAACATCGGCTGCCAAAATTGCAGCAAGGCGGCGTTGGGTTCGAGTCTCGGCCATGTGGGTTGAATACTTTCAGAAAGCCGGGCAATTGGGATTGTATTGGTACCTTGGCCTAGAGTCTATCCGGCCCGATTTCCGAGATGGGTCATACGCGTCGTAATATCCGCCCCACGTCCGTTCGCTGGGACATTGCGGACATGGCAGTACTGCATCGATGCTCTCGGTCCTCGAATGCTCGGGGTTGAGTCTCTATCTTCGCC
>NZ_RZSB01000636.1:0-3506 GCF_004023285.1 Mesorhizobium sp. M2A.F.Ca.ET.067.02.1.1 | reverse complement strand
GTCACCTGCATCCATTCGGCGTCGTCGAAGCCGACCAGCGAGATGTCGTTCGGGCAATGCCAGCCGCGCCGGCGGAATTCGGACAGCGCCACAAGCGTGCCCTTGAGCAGCAGCGAATAGACAGCGGTCGGCCGCTCGCCCCGACCGAAATAATCGCGCAGCGACGATCGCAGCGGCTCGACGCTGACCTCCGACGTGATCACGTCGATGCGGATGGACGGGTCGAGCGCCAGCGCCTGGGTGCGAAAACCCTCCAGGCGAGCGCGCACGGTTGCCGCGCCTTCGGCGAGACCGATGATCAGGATGTGCTTGTGGCCCTTGCCGACCAGCATCCGCGCAACCTCGGCGCTGGCGGCGGCGCTGTCGGCTGAAACGGTATCGAAAGCATCGTCGGACAAGACGCGGTCGATCAGCACGCCGGTCATGCCGTTGGCTTTCATGAAGGCGGCCGCCGGCCCGTGCTCGTTGCGCACCGGCGCCAGCACCACGCCGGCAACGCGCCAGTCATGCATGCGGGCCAGGATCTCCTTCTCGCGCGCTTCCGATTCACGGCTCGACGCCGCGACCAGCGTGTAGCCGCGCTGCTCGGCAAGGCCCTCCAGCTCGGTGACCATCTGGCCGAAGAACTCGCTTTCAAACTCGGGCATGATGGCGCCGATGATGCGGCGCTTGGCCCTGCGCATGTCGGAAGCTAGTGGATCGACGCGATAGGCCAGACGCTCGACGGCATCGAGGACGCGCTGCGCATTTTCGGGCTTCACCGTGGTGACACCGGCCAGCACCTTGGAGACAGTGGCCGCGGACACGCCGGCATGGCTTGCCACGTCGTGGATCGACGGACGCCTCTGCCGGGGTCCCTGTTGCGCCATTGACCTCCTCCCGAGGGCATGCAGTCGATTTTCTGCCTTGCTATTCTAACCGATAAATCGATTTTTCGTTCTTGTAAATCGTTTCATCGTGGATAAGACTCGAAGATGTGATTGACGCGATCCAATCGTGTCCCGGGAGGAAAATCATGTCCGACAAGACCTTGCCGCTGGTGATCAGCGTGCCCGAACCGCGCACGCTAGACCTTATCTTCACTCCGCCGCAACTGGCGCGCCTGCGCAGCCATTATCGCATTGTCGAGACCACGCCGGAAGGCATCGCAAAGTTGCCGCCGGATGTGCTGGCCGAAGCGCGCTACATCGTTGGCCAGCCGCCCATCGCCTCGGAAACGCTGCAAAAAATGACGGCGCTGCGCTGCATCTTCAACGTCGAGACCAACCTCCTCAACAACATGCCCTATGAGACGCTGTTCGCGCGCGGCATCCATGTCGTCACCACCGGTCTTGTCTTTGCCGAACCGGTGGCCGAGCTCGGCCTGGCAATGGCGCTGAATCTGGCCAGAAACATCGTCGATGCCGATCTCGCCTTTCGCGAGGGCAAGGAACTCTGGGGCGGCGACGGCAACCAGACCGCGCGGCTTCTCTCCGGCGCAGATGTCGGCATCATCGGCTTCGGCGACCTCGGCCGTGCGCTCAACCGCCTGCTGACCGGCTTCCGCACCCGCACCAAGGTCTACGATCCGTGGCTGCCGCCGTCGATCCTGGTCGACAATGGCGTCGAGCCGGCCTCGCTGGACGAGGTGCTGTCGCAAAGCGATTTCGTCTTCGTCGTCGCTTCCGTCACCAGCGAGAACCAGGGTTTTCTCGGCGCCGACTCTTTTGCCAAAATGCGCCAGGGTGCCGCCTTCATCCTGCTCAGCCGCGCCGGCGTCGTCGATTTCCAGGCGTTGATGCAAGCGGTGAAGAGCGGCCACATCGTCGCCGCAAGTGACGTGTTCCCGGAAGAGCCGCTGCCCAAGGACCATCCCGTGCGAGCCCTCCCCGGCTTCCTGCGCTCCGCGCACCGCGCCGGCGCGCTGGACGTCGCCTTCAAGCGCATGGGCGACATGGCGCTGGAAGATATGGACCTCGTCGATCGCGGCCTGCCGCCGCTGCGCTCCAAGCGGGCGGAGCGTGAGACGGTGTCGAGGATGCGCTCCAAGCCGGTCGACAGGAACTGAGGCTGGCTCGACTCGCTGACCACCCAGCACGCGCGTGTTCGGGACCGGCTTGATCGCTCGCTTCCGCCGGCCGACCTATGAGCAATCCTGATTTCGCCGCGGTTGCCCGGTCGGTGCAGCAGCTGGCGCCCCAGTAAATCACCCCCTTCCGTTTGCGGTCTCCGACAATGCGACGTGATCGTTGACAAGACGTCGTTTCACTAATAAGTTCGGTGACAGAACGAATTAATCGAGGCGCATGTGAGCGACCTGCCGCGTATTTCCCGCCAGTTCTCCCAGCGCTCCGTCATGGAGGCGATCGTCCAGGGCGGACCGATCTCGCGGGCCTCGATCTCGAAGCTCACCGGCCTGTCAAAGCAGACGATCTCGGAGATCGTGCGCGGGCTCGAGCAGGAAGGCTGGGTGCAGGAGACGGGCCGCACCAGCGGCCATGTCGGCCGCACCGCCGTCACCTATGAGCTCGTCCACGACGCCGCCTACATCATCGCCGTCGACCTGGGCGGCACCAAGGTGCGGGTGGCGCTGACCGACCTCGCCTGCCAGATCTTCGCCGAGGCGGCGACGCCGACCGATCCGCGCGGGGGCCAGTTCGTCATCGACCAGATCGCGGCGCTTGCCTTCCAGGCGGCTGCCCGCGAGCGCATTCCCCGCAAGAAGATCCGCCTTGCCGTCATCGGCGCGCCGGGCGCGCCCGACCCCGCGACGGGCCGCATCCTGCTTGCGCCCAACATTGCCGGCTTCGACGCCATGAATGTCCTCGACGCCTTCGAAAAGGCGCTCGGTGTCGCGGTGATGATCGAGAACGACGTCAATCTCGCCGTGCTCGGCGAGAATTGGCTTGGCCAAGGCCAGGGCATCGACAATCTTGCCTATATCGCGCTGGGCACCGGCGTCGGCAGCGGCCTGATGCTGGGCGGGCATCTGGTGCGCGGCGCCACCCATGCGGCGGGCGAGATCGGATTCATGCCGATCGGCGCCGATCCGTTCGCGGCTGAATCGCTGCGCACCGGCGCTTTCGAGCGAGCGGTGGCGACGCACGCGATGACCGAACGCTACAGGTCCCTGACCGGCGCCCAGGTCGCGGTTCCGGCGATCTTCGAGAATGCGGCGACGGGCGACAAGGCGGCGATTACCGTGCTCGACGAAACGGCGCGTTACCTGGCGCAAGGCATTGCGGCGATCGCCGCCGTCGCCAATCCCGAGAAGGTCATACTGGGAGGTTCGATCGGCCTCAGGCCGGAGATCCTCTCGCGCGTCAAGGACTTGATGCCGCTGTGCTTCCCCTACCCCGTCACCGTCGAGGCCGGCGAGCTGGGCGCGCGCGCCGCGCTGATCGGCGCGGCCGCCATCGGTCTCGGCCAGTTGCACAATACGCTGTTCGGCGTCGACGCGCCGGACGGCCGGATCTCTCTCCCCACCGCCCAGGCGGCTGCCTTGAAGGAGGTCGTGCTGTGACCGC
>NZ_RZSB01000635.1:0-3507 GCF_004023285.1 Mesorhizobium sp. M2A.F.Ca.ET.067.02.1.1 | reverse complement strand
GTCTTCTACTGGGACTTCGTGGTCCTCACCTGGATTCCGATCTACCTCCTCATCTACTGGCTACCGAGGTTAGGCTGAGATGCGCGCGCTGCGGCTGGGCACGTCCTGGGGAGGTTTGTTGTCGGGGCCTTTGGCCTGGGCAATCTCGACGCAGCTGAACTATTCGCTCGTGCATTGGCAATGCAATCGCCAGGTCCAGGTGGTGCTACCGGTGGCGCTGTTGCTCGCGGTGTTTTCGCTGCTTGGTGGCGCGCTGTCATGGCGGGCGAAGCGGCAGGGCGGCGCGGCATTCAAACCGGAGCGCACGCGCAGCACCGAACGTTTCGTCGCCGATCTCGGCATTCTCGCGGCATTGCTGTTCGCCCTCGTCATCATCATGCAGGGCAGCGCAGCGCTCATCCTCGACGAGTGCCTGCGATGAGCTTGGACGCCTTCTTCTCCACCTCGATATGCTACGGCGCCGGTGCGCCGGGGGCCGGATGGACGTTGGCGCTTCCCATCACGTCTCCCTTGGCTGCGATAGCACTAATCTATGCGCTCGGCGCGGGCCGTCTGTGGCGTCGCAGCGGCCGGGGCCGTCCCGAACGGCTACGGCAAGCTCTGTTGTTCGCGGCCGGCTGGAGCGTGCTGGCCGTTGCGCTGGTCAGCCCCATCCATGCGCTCGGCGAGCTGGTATTTTCCGCCCATATGATCGAGCATGAGTTGCTGATGGCCGTGGCGGCGCCGCTTCTTGTCGCCGCCTGTCCCGGCGCGGCCTTGATGTGGGCATTGCCAACCACACTCCGCCGAGGGACGGGAAACGTCACTCGTGGCAAGGTGCTGCAGGCGCTCTGGGCTTTCGCCGCTCGCCCGCTCAGCGCGACGATCCTTCATGGGATAGCGATCTGGATCTGGCATGTTCCGGTGCTCTTCGAGGCAGCGCTGCAGCAGGGTGTGCTGCATTACGCGCAGCATGCGAGCTTCCTCGGCACCGCCTTGCTGTTCTGGTGGGTGCTTCTGCCGCGCTCCGGCCGAGAACAGACCTATGGCATTTCCGTCATGCATCTTTTCTTCACCTCGCTTCACACCGGCTTGCTCGGTGTCCTGCTGCTGGTCTCGCCAAAACTCTGGTATCCGGAGAATGCCTCCGGCGCCGCGCTCTGGCGCCTGAGCCCGCTCGAGGATCAGCAACTCGCCGGGCTTGTGATGTGGGTGCCGGCCGGGCTGATCTACGGCGGAGCCGCTCTGCTGCTCGCCGGCCTTTGGATAAGCAACAGCGGAACCAGGGAGGCGGCCCATGCGCTCCGACCTGGTTAGGTTGCTCGGGGGCGTCCTCGTCGCGATCGTGCTTCTGGTGGTCGTAATCGCGGCGACGACCTTGTGGCTCGACCGCCGCGAGCGTGTCCAACACGAGTCGGACGTGGCGACCGGCGGCGTGGGCGCGCGCGCCATTCCTATCATGACAGCGAATGGCTGCTCAGGCTGCCATACGATTCCCGGGGTGCCGGGGGCGCAAGGCCAGGTCGGGCCGCGGCTGGACGGCAGCCTGGCCGGGCGCATCTACATCGGCGGTGTGCTGGCGAACAACCCGGAGAACCTGATCCGCTGGATCCGCTCGGCACGGGAAATCAATCCGCACACCGCCATGCCCTCGACAAGGATCACAGAGCAGCAGGCGCGCGACATCGCGGCCTATCTCTATGCCCTCAGATGATCAGCCCTCGCCGCCACGCCGGGACCACAGGCCGCGACCGGGATCATAACCGGCCACCGCCGCGAGGAAGAATGCCACGAGACAGGCGACAACAACGAGCATGGAACCCATGTCGAACCGCAGGTAGAGCGCAAAGCGGATCAACTCGACCGCCGAGCTGAATGGATTCCAGGCGGCGATCGTCGCCAGCACCGGACCGGCTTCAGCGAGGCGCCAGATCGGATAGAGCGCTGTCGAGGCGAAGAACATCGGGAAGATGACGAAATTCATCACGCCGGCGAAGTTTTCCATCTGAGTGGACATCGAGGAGACCAACAGACCGAACGCGCCGAGCATCAAGCCCGACAGCACGAGCGCCGGGAACACGGCGACATAGCCCAGGGCCGGCGGCCGCACGTCCCAGAAGCGCGCCACGAAAAGAAACAGATAGACGAGCGGCAGACCGACAATCACGCTTGCCAGCAGGCGCGCGGCAAGCAGGTACCAGCGCGGCAGCGGAGCCGTCAGCAACAGGCGCATGCTGCCCATCTCGCGGTCATAGACCATGGCCAACGAGCTCGCCATGGCATGGAACAGCAGCATCATGGCCGCCAGCCCAGGCACTACATAGACCTCGTAAAGAACATAGGTCTGGTAGGGCGGCGTGATCGACAGGCCGAGAACGGAGCGGAAGCCGGCCGCGAAAATCGCCAGCCAGACCAGCGGCCTCACCATTGCGGAGAAAAGGCGCGCGCGCTGCCGCAGCGAGCGCAGCATTTCCCGCCGCAAGATGCCGTCGAGTGCCCGTAATGCGTGATCGACTTTCATGGCGAACCCGTCAGCAAAGCGAATGCTTCAGCGACGCTTCCTACGCCGAGCTCGGGCGCGATGCGGTCCGCGGGGCCGGTCCAGCAAACCCTACCCCGATCCAGCACCACGACGTCATCTGCGGGCGCTACTTCTTCGAGAAAATGCGTCGCCCATAGGACGGCGATGCCACGTTCCCGGCAAAGATCCCTTACATGCTGCTCGAGCGCGCGCCGTCCCGGCACGTCAAGCCCGGTGGTCGGCTCGTCGAGCAGCAGCAGGCGCGGGCCGTGCATCAGCGCCCGCGCAATCTCCACGCGCCGGCGCTGGCCGCCGGATAGCGCGCGGGTCCGATCGTCGATCCTGTCCAGCACTTCGAGGCGGCTCAATTCCTCCCGTGAGCGCGCCTTGCTCAGTTCCGTCGGAAGTCCGTGCAGCGCGGCGTGGTAGCGCAGGTTCTCGCCCGCCGTCAGATCGAGATCGAGCGTCGGCAACTGGAAGACGACGCCCATTTGCGCGAGCGCGGCGGACGGGTTCGCCTGCATCGCCATATCGAAGACACGCACCAGCCCGGTGCGCGCGTAGTAGAGACCGGTGATCAGCGAGAACAATGTCGTCTTTCCGGCGCCGTTACGGCCAAGCAGGATGCACATTCTGCCTTCAGCAACAGTGAACGAGACATTCTGGAGAACCTGCCGGGTTCCGAAACTGTGGCTCAGATTCTCGACGGCCAGGGCGTTCATGGGCCGATCACGACGCCCCATGGACCGCGCCCAACCGGCAGCGATTTCACGACCTCCTGGTTCTCCAGGTCGATGAAGGAGATGTCGCCGGAGTTGCCGTTGGCGCTGATCAATTGCTTCTGGTCGTCGGAGAGCGCAACATGCCAGGGCCGCTGGCCGACGAGATAGAGGCGCCTGACCGTGAATGTCTTCGTGTCGACCTCGGCAATCCTGTTGGCTGGGCCGAGCGCGACATAGGCAGTCGCGCCGTCGCGTGACATCTCGATGCCGACCGCTTGCACGCCC
>NZ_RZSB01000634.1:0-3523 GCF_004023285.1 Mesorhizobium sp. M2A.F.Ca.ET.067.02.1.1 | reverse complement strand
GAAGAATCCTCCTTCTTCGGCTCGATGGACGGCGCCTCGAAATTCGTGCGCGGCGACGCCATCGCCGGCCTGATCATCACCGCCATCAACATCGTCGGCGGCATCGCCATCGGCTATCTGCGCCACGGCATGGGCCTCGGCCAGGCCGCCGATGTCTTCATCAAGCTGTCGGTCGGCGACGGCCTCGTCACCCAGATCCCGGCCCTCATCGTCTCGCTCGCCGCCGGCATGCTCGTCTCAAAGGGCGGCACGCGCGGCTCGGCCAACCAGGCGGTGTTCGGCCAGCTCGGCGCGCATCCGCGCGCCCTCTATGTCGCGGCCTCGCTGCTGGTCATCCTCGGCCTGATGCCCGGCCTGCCGCTGTTCCCCTTCTTCGCGCTCGCCGGCGGCATGGCCGGCCTGGGCTATATCATCCCGTTGCGCCACAACCGCGCGCTTGCCGCCGCCGAAGCCTTGAAGACGCAGGAGAAGGCGAACAAGGTCGAGGAAGAGAAAAACTCGGTCAAGGCCTCGCTGGCCACCGCCGAGATCGAGCTGCTGATCGGCAAGCAGCTTTCGACCAGGCTGATGGTGGCGCACCAGGAACTGGTCTTCCGCATGTCGAAGATGCGCAAGAAATTCGCCCAGCAATATGGCTTCGTCGTGCCGGAAGTGCGCGTCGCCGACGACTTCGCCATTCCGCCGAAGAGCTACCAGATCAAGGTGCACGGCACGGTGGTCGCCGAATACCAGATGCGCGTCGGCGAAATCATGGTGCTGCTCGGCACGCGCGGCGTGCCGGACATCCCCGGCGAGGAGATCCGCGAGCCGGCCTTCGGCATGCGCGCCTATTCGGTGCTCGAAACCTTCGCCGAGGATCTGAAGCGCGAGAACTTCACCTTCGCCGACAACATGTCGGTGCTGCTCACGCATCTCTCCGAGGTGATCCGCAACAACCTGCCGCAGCTTCTCTCCTACAAGGACATGAAGGCGCTGCTGGAGCGGCTCGACCCCGAATACCGCAAGCTCGCCGACGAGATCTGCACCTCGCACATCTCCTACCCCGGCCTGCAGGCGGTGCTGAAGCTGCTGCTCGCCGAGCGCGTCTCGATCCGCAACCTGCACCTGATCATCGAGGCGATCGCCGAGATCGCGCCGCATGTGCGCCGCACCGAGCAGATCGTCGAGCATGTGCGCATCCGCATGGCGCAGCAGATCTGCGGCGACCTCTCCGAAGGCGGCACGCTCAAGGTGCTGCGCCTCGGCAACCGCTGGGACCTCGCCTTCCATCAAAGCCTCAAGCGTGACGCCAAGGGCGAGGTGCGCGAGTTCGACATCGATCCGCGCCAGCTCGAGGAGTTCGGCCAGGACGCGAGCAAGGCGATCCGCAAGCATCTCGAGGCCGGCGAGCGCTTCGTGCTCGTCACCGCGCCCGACGCGCGTCCCTATGTGCGCATGATCATCGAGCGGCTGTTCACGACGCTTCCCGTTCTCAGCCATGTCGAGATCGCCAAGGGCGTCGAGATCAAGGTGCTCGGAACGATCTCGTGAACGCGCTCTCGCAAGGCGTCGTCATCGCCGCCTTCCTCGCCTTCTGCCGCATCGGCGCCTGCTTCATGCTGATGCCCGGCCTGTCCAGCGCGCGCGTACCGCTGCAGATCCGGTTGTTCGTTTCAGTGGCCGCGACCGGCGGCCTGCTCGCTTTCCTGTGGGATCGCATCTATCCATTCGTCGATCCGCGCCCGCAGATCCTGGCGCCGATGATCGTCTCCGAGCTGCTGGTCGGCGGGCTGATCGGCGCCATGACAAGGCTCTATATGGAAGCGCTGCGTTTCATGGGCTCGGCCATCGCCACGCTGATCGGCTATGGCGGCTCGGGCGGGCCGGCGATCGAGGAGCCGGAGCCGCAGGCAGCCCTTGCCGCCATCATCTCGTTCTCGGCCCTGCTTCTGCTCTTCGTCTTCGACTTCGACCACGAGATCGTCAAGGCGCTGGTCGCCTCTTATCAGGTCGCGCCGGTCAACGTGTTCTTCAATCCGCAGGCGGCGCTGGTCGATGTCACCGACACCGTGTCGGATGCCTTCTTCCTGGTCATCCGGCTCGGCAGCCCCTTCGTCGCCTATGCCATCCTGGTTAACCTGACGATCGGCTTCGTCAACAAGCTGACGCCGCAGATCCCGGTCTATTTCATCTCGCTGCCCTTCGTCATCGCCGGCGGCATGATCATCTTCTATTTCGCCGTCGGCACGCTGCTGTCGCTCTTCGTCGACGGCTTCGTCGACCTCACGCTGGCGAGATAGCCATGACCACGCGCAAGGATCGTCTGAAGAAATTGGTCAAGGTGCAGGAGCAACTGAAGGCGCTGCACGAGACCCGCCATGCCGGCTTCCTCGCCGCCGCCGTCAAGGCAGAAGCGGAGGCCAAGGAACTGATCGAGCATTTCGACACCGACAGATCGTTGGCAGGCCTCTTTCCCGCGCTCTACCACAAGCGCATCACCGACGCGCTCGGCCGCCAGAAACAGAACCTGGAAGATGCCAAGCACGAAGCCGCGCTGATCGCCACCGCGACGGCGCGCACCAACATGGTCGAGCGCGCCTACAAGGACGTGCGCCGCCGCGACGAACGCGAACGCTCCGACCGCGAGCGGCTCGATCTCATCACGCAGAAGCGGGCCGAGGAGTAGCTCGGTAACAACCCGAAGGTGATTTACGGGCGATACCACGACCGCTTTGCGCCTATCTCGGCCATAGAGGTCGGCTTCGCAGCTTCCTCAAAGTGGACGTTGCCGAGCGACTAGGAGGTGGTGGTAGCGACGAAAACGGACGATCAGCCGTTGTCTTGCGAAGCAGCCGTTGCCTACGTCCTAAGGATCGCCGACTGGCTCGATTTCGAGCAGGTGGCGCCCCAATCGCCGGCACAGGCGACGAGTTGGGATCAGGACCTCTCACCCCTCACATGACGCGGATCGCTTTGTACGGCGTCCTGCGGCGACTTGTGCCGGGCCAACGCAACCCACGGGGCTGTCTTTCGCGATCCCGGTGCGTTCCCCACTCGCTGTCATGCGCCAGCCCGACAGCGCTATTCCGGCAGGCCCGCCTTTCGCAAGCCTTCTACAAGCAGAGCCAAATCGGCCGGACGGCAGGTCGGCATGACATCAGCCAGATTGGAAATTCGTTGGCCGGGATTGAGGGCGAGAATTCGGCTCACCACCTTTTGTGCTTCATCGGCTCGGCCAGCATGAGCATAGCTTGCAGCCGCATAGCGCAATGAACCCAAAAAGTCCGGCTTTTCCTGTAACGACCTTTCGGCCCAGGATGATGCCTCCTCATATCGACCAGCGAAGAGATAAGCCACTGCAAGCGCATTCTGCATGTCGAACATGAGCGGGTCGACCGGGCTCATGCGTATCGCAGTCGCGAGGTGCTGGACGGCGGTTTCCGTATCGCCGAGGTCGACTCTGACCCAGCCGCTGAATAGCCACGCAGTAGCCAGGTTCGGGTTGAGCGCAAGCGCGCGATCAATGAACGCTGCCCCGCTATTG
>NZ_RZSB01000633.1:0-3538 GCF_004023285.1 Mesorhizobium sp. M2A.F.Ca.ET.067.02.1.1 | reverse complement strand
ATGTTCACCCGGCACTACAAGCCCGGGCAGATCATCCGCTCGCCCGTGGCGCATCATGACGGCAATTACTTCGCCGACGCCGAGACGCTCGCCCGGCTCGAAGGCGAAGGCCAGGTGGTGTTCCGCTACGCCGAAGGCACCAATCCCAACGGCTCGATCAACGATATTGCCGGCATCGTCAACGACAAGGGCAACGTGCTCGGTCTGATGCCGCATCCCGAAAACCTGATCGAGGCGGCGCATGGCGGCAATGATGGACGCGCGTTGTTCGAAAGCGCGCTCGGCCTCGCGGCTTGATCCTTTAAGAATCCTATCGGAACGCGGGGGCGGACTGACCATGAGACCGACGATCGCTCGCCTTGCTCTCCTGGCCGCCGCCGGGCTCGCCTTGGCTTCCTGCCAGTCCAGCCCCAAGACGACGCCGGTTCCCTCGGGCAAAAGCGCCTCACTGCTTGCCATGGAACAGGTCGCCATTTCGGCGCATAAATGCTGGATCGCCAGCAAGGATCCGGCCTTCAAGGCCTACCAGATGGCCAACGAGCTCAATTCCTACAGCGGCACGCCGCGCTTCCTGCTGGTGCCCGCCAAGCATTATGGCGGCAAGCCGCTGCTGGTCGTGCAGGCGCAGGGCAATTCCAGCCGCGTCGACGTGTTCGGGCCGCTGATGAACGAGCCGCTCGGCGCCCGCATCGGTTCCGACATTGCCCGCTGGCAGGCCGGAAACCCGTCCTGCGCGGCTGCCGCGTGAACCTGCCATGAGCCGGTTCCTGCAGATCGCGGGGCTGGTCATCGGGCTGATTGCGCTTGTCCTGCAAGCCGCGATCACCATTCCGGCGTCGATGGCGGCCGGGCGCAGCCTGCTAGGCTCGATCGTCTTTCTTCTCAGCTTCTTCACCATCTTGACCAACATCGCCGCCGTGATGGTGCATGCTTCGCTGCTGTCACCCACCGGCTATGCTTGGTTCCCGGCCTTCGCCGGGCAGCGCATGCGCGCCGGCGTCGCGGTGTCCATCACGCTGGTCTTCATCGTCTACGCGACCGTGCTGGCAGGGCTTTGGCAACACAGGGCCTGTTCCTGCTTTGCGACATCCTGCTCCACTATGTCACGCCGCTGATCTTCGTGCTGTGGTGGCTCATTGCCGGCGCGGATGGCTCGACGCGCTGGCGCGATATCTCCTGGTGGATGATCTATCCGCTCACCTATCTCGGCTACGCGCTGATCCGCGCGCCCTTCGCCGGCGAAGTGCCCTATCCGTTCCTCGACGTGACCAAGAACCGGCGCGGCCAGCGTCGCCGTTTCGGCCGTGGGCGTCACGGCGCTGTTCGTCGGATCGAGTGTGCTTGCCGTGCTGATCGATCACGGCATCGGCGGATTGCGGGGGAAACCCGCAACCCGCGTTCAATCGGGCCGCCGATAGGTTGCCATTCGACGACGGGGCGTCACTCCCAGAACGACCTGATGCCTTCGCGATGGGCATCGCAGCGTGAGATGCCGATATCCTTGAGCTGCTCGTCTGTCATCTCAAGCAGTGCGAGGCGGCCGCGCCGGCGCTCGAGCATGCGGTCGATCTGCCTGGCGATGGAACGGAGCACAACCACCAGCCGGCCGACAACGCCGCGATGGGCCAAGGGCTCGGCTTGCGCGCCAAAAGCCGGGCGAGCGTAGCGAATTGTATCAATTGTATCCATTGTCGTCCCTTGTCTCGATTGTACCTTTCCAATCGTGGGTTCGATATGGATTGACTCATCGCGCGGTGCAATATAGATAATTGTCACCATGACAAATTGGCTCCCTGACCTCTCCACTGGCTCCGGTCCGCTCTATCAGCGCCTTGCTGACAGCATTGAGTCAGATATCGACAAGGGCGTCATCGATGCCGGTGCAAAACTGCCGCCGCAGCGCGATCTCGCCTATGACATCGGCACGACTGTCGGCACCATCGGCAGGGCCTATCAGCTGCTGCGTGAACGCGGTTTGGTGAGCGGCGAGGTCGGTCGCGGCACCTATGTGCTCGGCCAGCGCGCCGAGGCGCCGAAACCCGACCTCGAACCTGGCTTGCAAGGTACGCGCCCCATCGACGCGCCGAGCGGCAAGCTGCGCTTCGACAGCACCGCCGCGCCCGATGTCGGCCAGGGTGCGGTGATCGCCGACATCCTGGCGCGCACGGCGCAGGAGCACCCGCACGAAATTTCGAGCTACACGCGTGATTTTCCCGAACGCTGGTACGAGGCGGGCAGCCGCTGGCTGGCCCGCAACGCCTTCCGCCCCTCGCCCGATTCGATCGTGCCGACGCTGGGCACGCATGCCGCGGTCATGGCAGCGATCGCGGCGCTGACCATGCCCGGCGACTACGTCGTCTTCGAGCACCTCACCTATTCGCAGATCGCGCGCAGCGCCGGGCTGATCGGGCGACGCATCGCGCTGGTCTCGACTGACGACAACGGCATCAACCCGGATGATTTCGAGCGCGTCTGTGCGCAGAAACACCCAAAGGTCATGTTCCTGATGCCGACCGCGAAGAACCCGACACTGGTGACGCTGTCGGCGGAGCGGCGGCAGGCGATCGCGCGGATCGCGCGCGAATACAATGTCGCGCTGATCGAGGACGACCTTTACGGCGAGCTCACCGACGACCCGACGCCGTTGCTGGCCGAATATGCGCCCGAGCGCACCATCGTCGCCGGCGGCTTGTCGAAGTCGGTCGCCGCCGGCGTGCGCGGCGGCTGGCTTTCCTGCCCGCCGGCCTACCGCCACCGCATCCGTGTCGCCCACAAGATGATGACCGGCGGCCTGCCATTCCTGCTGGCCGAGGTCGGCACGAGGCTGGTGACGTCGGGGCAGGCAAGCGATATCCGCAAGCGCTGCGTTGCCGAAATCCAGACGCGCCTCGCCATCGTGCGCGACGTGCTGACGGGCTTCGACTTCAAGGCGCGGAACAACGTGCCCTTCGTCTGGCTGACGCTGCCCGATCCATGGCTCTCCGGCACCTTCAAGAACGCCTGCCTGGCGCAAGGCGTGCTTATCGACGACGAGGACGAGTTCAAGGCCGGCCGCTCCGAGCAGGTCTTTCACGGCGTGCGCTTCGGCGTCTCGCAGCCGCGGCAAAGCCAGGATGTCGCCGGCGGCGTCGCCGTCATCCGCCGCCTGCTCGACGAAGGCCGCGCCGGCTACGACAGTTTTTCCTGATCAAGCCTGAAAGCCCAGACCTAAGCACCGCGGGAGTGGCAGTTTTCCGGCGTTTTCCCTATCTGGTGGGGGTGTATCGCGCGAAAGCTTGCGATATGAGGAGACTCGAAGAACCTCCCCTCTCCCACGGACAAAAATCGCCGCTCATGACCATTTCCAATTCCGTGCCGATCACCCCCGAGCTCGTCGCCGCGCACGGGCTGAAGCCCGATGAATACCAGCGCATCCTGGATCTGGTCGGCAGCGTGCGCAGCCATTTCTTTGAGGACTTGTAGGAGCAGTGCTCGTTCCACATCGCCGAGAAGATGCCGAGCTCGGTGAAACTTGGCTCGCGGCCGACCAGATCCAGGA
>NZ_RZSB01000632.1:0-3543 GCF_004023285.1 Mesorhizobium sp. M2A.F.Ca.ET.067.02.1.1 | reverse complement strand
GGCATTGGCAAGTGTGTATTCGTGGCCGCAATAGATGGCGGTTTCCGCCGGCAGCGCCGCCAGCTTCTTCAGCGATTCATACATAACCGGCGGCTTGCATTCGAACAGGCGGCCGCAACCCAGCGCGAACAATGTGTCGGCGGTGAAGGCCACTTTCGAGGCTGGCAGGTGGTAGGAGACGTGGCCGGCGGTATGACCGGGCGTCTCGATGACCTCGATCCGTTCCTCGCCAAGGCGCACGACCGAGCCTTGGCCGACCGTCTCGTCTATGCCGGGAATCTTTGCCTTCTCGGCTTCCGGGCCGATGATGCGCAGCTTGAAGCGCTCCTTGAGCGCCAGATTGGCCTCGACGTGATCGGCATGATGGTGCGTGGTGAGGATCAATGTCGGCGTCCAGCCGGTGCGCTTGATCGCCGCAAGGATCGGCGCTTCTTCCGGCGCGTCGATGATCGCCGTCTCGCCGCTTTTGGGATCGTGAACCAGCACGCCAAAATTGTCCGTGCGGCACATGAACTGCTCGATCTCTACGGCCATAGGCATCTTTCTCCATCTATCGCCGCAGACATAGGGCGACCGGCCGCCGATGTCATCCGCGTTCGTCGAACTTGCCGCCTTTGTTGAACTTGGCAGGCTTCACGGCTACCGTCCCGCGCATGCATTCGGACATCGTCGACCTGCGTTCCTTCTACTCGTCCACGCTCGGGCGTCTCGCCGAGCGCTCGATCACCATGGCGCTGTCGTCCATCTGGGCAACTGTCCCCAACGAGCGGCTGGTCGGCCTCGGCTACGCGCTGCCATGGCTGGAACGCTTCGGCACCGATGCCGAGCGTGTCTTCGCTTTTATGCCGGCAACGCAGGGCGCTGTGGTATGGCCGGCGTCGGGACCGACGGCAACGGCGCTGGTCTTCGACGAGGAACTGCCGCTGGTCGATTCCTGCATCGATCGCGTGCTCCTGGTGCATTCGCTCGAGCACGCCGAAAACCCGCGCGAGACGCTGAACGAGATCTGGCGCGTGCTGTCGCCTGCGGGCAGGGTCGTCATCGTCGTGCCCAACCGGCGCGGCGTCTGGGCGCGCTTCGAGCACACGCCCTTCGGCAACGGCCGGCCGTTCTCGCGCGGCCAGCTGACCGAGTTGCTGCGCGAGGCGAACTTCACCCCGGCGACGTGGAGCGATGCGCTGTTCTTCCCGCCGTCGCCGCGGCGTTTCATGATGCGGTTCCACAATGTGCTGGAGCGGGCCGGCCGCCGGTTCTGGCCGATCTTTTCGGGCGTCATCGTCGTTGAGGCGCAGAAGCGGCTCTACCAGGGCGTGCCGGTCGCCCAGCGCGCCTCGCGCCGCGTCTTCGTGCCAGTCTTCTCGCCACAGGGCGCGACGCGGCTCGGACGCAAGGCGGCGGACGTCGCCGCCCGACGGGTGACGCGTTCGTGATCGGTGTCGCGCCTTGTCCTTTACCGCCATCGCCACCCTATCTGAGGGAAAGCTTCGCGGCGCGGCTCCGTTGATCGCGCCCGAAATCAGGGATGTCCTTTATGGCTGACCAAATGGACTACAAGCCAGGCGCCGAGCAGGCTGCGTTCTCGATCGAGACCAGCAGCCTTTCCGACCAGCTGGCCACGATACGCATGGCGCTGAAGACCTCGCCGGTGCGCCGGCCGCTTGCCTGGGTCAGCATCGGCATCGTCGCCGTCATCATCGCGACCTCGATCGGGCAGGTTCTGCTCAACCGATGGAACCAGCCTTTCTACGATGCGCTGGCGCGGCGCGACCTCGGGGGCTTCCTGCACCAACTGATGATCTTTGTGGAAATCGCCGGCAGCCTGCTGGTGCTCAATATCGGCCAGACGTGGCTCAACCAGATGATCCGGCTGAGGCTGCGCGAGGCGCTGACGCTCGACCTCATCGATGAATGGATGGCGCCGGCCCGGGCCTTCCGGCTCGCCCATGCCGGCGCCATCGGCGTCAATCCCGATCAGCGCATGCAGCAGGATGCCGCCCATCTGTCGGATCTGTCGACCGACCTTGGCGTCGGCCTATTGCAATCCTTCATCCTGCTGGCGTCCTTCATCGGCGTGCTCTGGCAGCTCTCTTCCGGCTTCGTCTTCCATATCGGCGGCCATTCGCTCACCATACCGGGCTACATGGTCTGGGCTGCGGTCCTCTATGCCGGCATCGCGTCCTGGCTGAGCTGGCTGGTGGGCCGGCCGCTGATACGCTTCAACAGCGACCGCTACACCCGCGAGGCGCAGCTGCGCTCCTCGATGGTCCGGGTCAACGAGAATGTCGATGCGATCGCGCTCGCCCATGGCGAGGCCGATGCCAGGCGCCAGCTGGAGCTCGACCTCGGCACCGTGCTTGGCGCCATGCGGCGTATCTACAGCGCCCAGATCAACCTTTCCTGGGTCACCGATGCCTATGGCTGGATCACCGTGGTAGCCCCGATCCTGGTGGCCGCGCCCGTCTATTTCGCGGGCGACATCAGCTTCGGCGGGTTGATGATGGCGGTGGGCGCCTTCAACCAGGTGAATTCCTCGCTGCGCTGGTTCATCAACAATATCGGCGCCATCGCCGACTGGCGGGCAACGCTGATGCGCGTCGCCGACTTCCGCATCGCGCTTGGCGAAACGGACATCCTGCACGACAAGGAAAAGCGAATCGAGGTCGGCGAGAATCCGGACGGCAAGCTGACATTCGACGAGCTCGAAGTCGCCTCGCCCGACGGCTGCACCAGGCTTGCCGAGACGAGCGTCGAGATCCATCCGGGCGAGCATGTCATGATCACCGGCGATCCGCGCGCCGGCAAGACGCTGTTCTTCCGCGCCCTTGCCGGCCTGTGGCCCTGGGGAGGGGGCCGCATCGGCATGCCCGACGGGGAGAAGCCGTTCTTCGTACCGCGCACGCCCTATTTCCCGCTCGGTTCGCTGCGCGATGTGCTGAACCACGCCGAGGGCGTCAAGATCGACGACGCCGAGATCAAGGCCGTGCTCGGCGAGGTCGGGCTGGAGCGCCTGTCGTCCCAGCTCGACCGCTCGGCGCGCTGGGAGCGTGAGCTGGCGGACGACGAGCAGCGCCTGCTGGCGTTTGCCCGGCTGGCGCTGCGGAAGCCGAAATGGGTCATCATCGACGAGGCGCTGGACACGTTGGACGGCGCGACGCTGCGGCGCGTGCTGGCGATGCTGCAGGCCAGGCTCCCGGATGCAGCAATCCTCAATATCGGGCGCGGCCTGCACAACAACCAGTTCTTCCCGCGGGCCCTCACCATCGTCAAGGACGTCTGCGGCCCAGCGCTCAAGCCGGCGCGCGTCCGCGCCGGAGCGATCGAGCCGCCGCCCCAGGCGGCGCGCCGCAAGAAATAGCTTTATTTTGCCGCGATCGCCGGGAAGAATCGCCGGCGTCGACAGAACGCCTGCAGCCATGCTCGAGATGCTCAGCCTGCTTGCCTGTTTCGCCTGCGCCGAGGCGGCTTCGTTGCCCGTGCCTGACGTCGGCACGCCGGTCGATGTGGAGCTCGTGCACGCCGTCGACATCTCGCAATCGATGGATG
>NZ_RZSB01000631.1:0-3550 GCF_004023285.1 Mesorhizobium sp. M2A.F.Ca.ET.067.02.1.1 | reverse complement strand
GCCCCGACTGGGTGCGTGGCCAGCTCCACGGCCTGATCGACCAGGCGCATGCGCTGCTCGATCCCTATGGCGAGCAGGCAGGGTTGCTCAAGGAGGCCGCGACTTTTGTCGCCACGCGCAACAGCTGACGACAGGCTATCGGACGCCTGAAGATGCTTTCTTGCCATAGCGGAGGCCGTCGACCAGCAGGGCGACCATGCGCTGGGCTTGATCGGCGCCGCTCAGCCTCGCGATGGCGTTGAGCAGGTCCCCTGCATCGACATCGCCCCGGATTTCCCCCGCGGTCGCCGCGGCATGAAGCAGTTGGCCGAGGGCGGGCTCCAGATTCTGCTGGAAGTACAGCGGCAGCGGTTCGAAGACGGAATCTCCCGAATGCAGCGCTTCGGCCAACCCGCGCTTGGTCGCGATAAAGGCCACGTAGCGCTCAATCCATTTCAACAAAGCCTCGCCAGGCTCATAGCTGGCCGCGAGGAGAGGCGCGGCGGCGGCGCAGGCATCGATTTCACGACGAAACACCGCAGCCACGAGATCGGAGCGCCGCGGGAAGTGCCGATAGACCGTACCGACCCCGACCCCCGCCTTCTCGGCGATCTCGCGCACCGGCGCATCGACGCCTGAGGTCGCGAACACCGCCTTGGCCGCCTGCAGCAGCGCGTCGAGGTTGCGCTGGACGTCGACCCGCACGCGCCGGTCAACGCCCTCCGCCACCTCATTGTGCCGTTTCCCGCTCACCAAATACCTCTTGAAAAACGGAACAATGTTCCGTATTTGTGAATCGGAACACTGTTCCGTATCCGCCAACATAGTGCAAGGCGGCGGCTGTGACAATCAATCGGACGACAGGAGACGATCATGCCGGACACTCGTATCGCGCTGGTGACTGGAGCAAATCAAGGAGTCGGCCTGCAGGTCGCAAAGGAACTCGCGGCAAACGGGGTCACCGTGCTTGTCGGATCGCGCAATCTCGAGCGCGGCGAGGCGGCGGCGAGCGAGATCGGACCGGGCGCCATTGCGCTGCAGCTCGACGTGACGGACCAGGACTCGATCACCGCCGCGGCGGCGCGTATCGGCGACGAATTCGGCCGGCTCGACCTGCTCGTGCAGAATGCCGCGATTTCGAACACCGGACGCCGGCCGGACGCGACGGTCGAGGACCATGCCAGATTGACCCGCCCGAGCAACGTCTCCCTCGATGAAGTACGCGCCGTGTGGGAGACCAACGTCTTCGGCGTGCTTGCCGTTTACCAGGCAATGCTGCCGCTGCTGCGCCGGTCGGCGGATGCCCGCATCGTCAACGTGTCGAGCGGCGTCGGCTCGCTGACCTCCAACGCCGACCCTGCCTTCGGCTATCGCGCGTTGTTCGGCCCGGTCTATCCGGCCTCCAAGACGGCGCTCAACGCCATAACGCTCGCGATGATGATTGAGCTCGAGTCGACAGGCATCAAGGTCAACCTGGTCTCGCCGGCCTACACCCGCACCCACCTCAACAACTACGGCGGAACGGAGTCGGTCGAGGACGGTTCGCGCGAGGTGGTCCGTGTCGCCCTGCTCGGTCCGGAGGGTCCCTCGGGGACGTTCACAAGATGGGAAAATGTGACGATCCCTTGGTGACGGCAGATCGAACATGGTCGGCAGCGCAGCTTCTGCCGCAGGCCGCTTGGCGGCGCGTCGAATTCAAGGAGAATAGCCATGCAGTACCGTACGCTCGGACGAACCGGCATCAAGGTCAGCCCCTATTGCCTGGGCGCAATGATGTTCGGCGGCATAGCCAATGCCGATCATGACGATGCGATCCGCATCATCCACAAGGCGCTGGATTTCGGCATCAACTTTGTCGACACCGCCGATCGCTACAGCGCCGGCGAATCCGAGCAGATCGTCGGCAAGGCCCTGAAGGGGCGCCGCGACAGCATCGTGCTTGCCACCAAGGTCCACGGCCCGATGGGCGATGATCCCAACAGGCAGGGCAATTCGCGGCGCTGGATCACCCATGCGGTGGAGGACTCGCTCAAGCGCCTGCAGACGGACTACATCGACCTCTACCAGATCCACCGTCCTTCGCCGGACACCGACATCGAAGAGACGCTTTCGGTGCTTACCGACCTGGTGCGGGCGGGAAAGGTGCGTGCCATCGGCTCCTCGACCTTCCCGGTTTCCGAAATCGTCGAGGCGCAGTGGGTCGCGGAGCGGCGCGGCCTCGCGCGCTTCCGCGCCGAGCAGCCGCCCTATTCGATCCTCGACCGGGGCATCGAACGCGACACGCTGCCGACCTGTCAGCGCTACGGAATGGGCGTGCTGGTCTGGAGCCCGCTGTCCAAAGGCCTGCTTACCGGCCGCTACCGCAAGGGGCAGCCGCTGCCCGAGGGCGGCATACGAGCGAAATTCATGCCGAGGCAAATGTCCGATGAGCGGAGCCTCGATGTGGTCGAGCAGCTGATTCCGCTGGCGGCCGAAGCCGGCATGTCCCTCACTCACATGGCGATGGCGTTCGTCATGGCGCATCCCGGCGTGACATCGGCGATCCTCGGCCCGCGCACCATGCAGCATCTCGACGACCTGCTTGCCGGCGCCAACATCCCCCTGGCCGACGACGTCCTCGACCGCATCGACCGGATCGTTCCGCCCGGCACCGATGTCGGCCTGAACGAGGCCGCATACAATCCACCGGCTCTGACCACCGCCAGCCTCCGCCGCCGTCCAGCCGCGGAACGGGCGGCGGTATGAGCGCGGCGACGCGTCGGGACGACGTCAGTTCTGCACGTTCGCGGCGCGTGGATCGGGAATGGGCACGGCGGCGATCAGTTCGCGCGTGTAATCCTCCCGCGGCGACGACAGCACCGCGCGGCGCGGGCCGGCTTCGACGATGCGGCCGGCGCGCATGACGGCGACGTCGTGGCTCATGCGCTCGACCACCGCCATGTCATGCGAGATGAAGAGATAGGCTAGGCCCAGCGTCTCCTGCAGCTCCAGCATCAGGTCGAGCACGCGAGCGCGCACTGACACGTCGAGCGCGGCGACGCTTTCGTCGGCGACGATCAGCTTCGGTTCCAGCGCCAGGGCGCGTGCGATGCAAATGCGCTGGCGCTGGCCGCCTGAAAATTCGTGCGGATAGCGCGAGGCGTGATCGGCTTCGAGTCCGACCCGCGCAAGAAGCGAGGCCACTCGTTCGCGCCGATCGTCCCTGCTGCCGATGCCGTGGATGACGAGCGGCTCGGCGATGGCGGCTCCCACTGTCATGCGCGGGTCGAGCGAGGCGTAGGGATCCTGGAAGATCATCTGCGCGGCGCGGCGCACCGGCCGCATCGCGGCCGCGGAGAGGCCGTGAATGGACGTGCCGCCGATGATCACCGAGCCGGCGAAAGGAACAAGGCCGAGCACGGCCTTGCCGGTGGTGGACTTGCCGGAGCCGCTCTCGCCGACGAGGCCGAGCGTGCGGCCCGGCCTTATCTCGAAGGAGACATCCTGCACCGCCGGCGCTTCCGAGGCGCGGCGGCGGAACAGGCTGGAGGAGGCGCCGTAATCGACGACAAGCTTCTTCACCGAAAGCACG
>NZ_RZSB01000630.1:0-3553 GCF_004023285.1 Mesorhizobium sp. M2A.F.Ca.ET.067.02.1.1 | reverse complement strand
GTGCGCGTCAAGGGCCATGCCGAAGAGGTGCTCGAGGCAGTGCACGCGCTCTGAGCGTCGCCAAAGCCCACCAAAGCAATCGACAATTATGGTCGTTACTCGTCCGGTGCCTCGGCCTTCGGCTGCCGCCGCGCCCTCCAGGATTTCGAACGATGGCTCGCTTGATCGGCCAGCGCGGCAAGATGGCCACGCAAACCGCGCGCACCCATCATGGACGACAGCGTGACTGATTGCGTGGCGAAGCGCCGCTTGAAATCCTCGCCGCCGCAGAGAAAATCGACCGTGGCGAGACCTCGGTCGAACGACCATTGGATATAGTCCATCATCAGTACCATGCCCGGCGAGGCGCGCTCGTATTCGGGATCATAGGTGGTGACGAAAGCCATCATCGTGCCGTGCTGCTCGAAATTGATCGAGACGGCGACGATCGTGTCGTCGAGCTCCAGCACGAAGATGCGCAACAGCCCGAGGTCGGCCAGCACCGAAGTAAGCGCGGCAAGAACCGGCGAGCCCTTATCGAACAGATCCGAGGCGCGACCATGGCGAGCGAGCCAGAGCCGCTTCAACGTCGCGACGCGCTCGAGCACCGGCTCTCGCGGCTCCGCCGCGTCCAGCAGCCGGAAACGCAATGCACCGCTTTCTTCCATGAACTTGCGGCCACGACGATAGTTCTGCCGGCCCTTCTTGGACAACGTCTCGAACCATTCCGCCCCACGCTGCCAGGAGCCAGCGACACGATAGCTGATTTCGGTGCGGTGATTGGGCCGAAGCGCCTTGCCATGAGCCGGTTCCAGCAGGGCATGAACACCGGCATCCGGCAGCAGACGGTTGAGATAGATCAGGTCGAAGCCACCCTGGTCAAAAACATACTGCCAGAGGCGGGAGACCGCCCGCGGGTCGCTGCCGGGTGCAACCAGCGCGTCGCCATAATCACTGTGATCCTTCGCCGCCCATTCGAGTATGCGGATGCCGGAACGCCTGAAGGTCGCGAGCGCTATCACGCCATCGAGCCGGTCGCCGTTCCAGGCAAGCCCAATCCTGAGCGCGCGCCGCTCCTGCTGCGGGGTGGTGCGCCACCAGGCCGCAATCCAGTCCGGGTGCTGGAAGACAAGTCCACCAGCCCGCTGCCAGAGCGCCCTCCAGGCCGGTGCGATCTCGGCCAGGCGCGCCGCCGACGTCACGACTTCGAAGGTGTGTGTCCGCGGGATTGCGAGCACAACGGGACCGTTCATGGCCGTGTCCCCTCCGAGGCTCGCGAGGTGCGCGACCGTGGCTTTCCGGGCCGGATGCGCCTGGCGATATGTCCCCACATCCGCTTCAGCGGCATGACGTAGAGGCCTGCGAGCGACTGATAGTCGCGCACATCGCGGTCGACCAGCCCGAATTTGAAGTCCTCGTCGGGCCTCGGCACACACAATGTTCCGAAGAGCCGGTCCCAGAACGAGAAGAGCAGCCCGAAGTTCTTGTCGTAGTGGCGCGGATCGACGCTGTGATGCAACTGATGCCAGTGGGGACACAGGATCAAATGGTTGAGCGGGCCGAACGAGATCTTGAAATGCGTGTGCCTGACGAAATCCATCATCAGGATGTTACGCATGACATAGACGTTGACGCCAAAAACGGTCAGTTCGACAAGGTTCAGCGAAATCAGCGACCAGATGCCGAAGCAGAACCCTACGATGATGCCGTCCCAGGCTCGGTTCATCAACTCGTCGAGCGGATGGACCCGGTCCTTGGTGATCCCGACCATCACCTCGGCCGAGTGATGCACCTTGTGCAGTTCCCAAAGCAGTGGATAGCGATGCTGGGCGACGTGATAGAGATAATAGGAAATGTCGTAGGCGAGGAGCATGCTGACGGTGAAGATCAGAACCGTCACCGGCCCTGCCGGCCCCTCGGTCAGAGGCTGCTGGAAGTGGAGCAGTGTCGAAAACAGCCAGTTGGTCCCGTACCCCACCGCGGTGACGAAGACGATTCCGGCGGGCAGCATCAGGAAAGGCATCAGGGCCTTCTTCGTGACCCAGAACAGAAGGTCGGCCTTCGCGGAGGGATGGGTGATGACCTCATGCGGGATGACGAACTCGAAGAACTCCTTCCAGCTCTTCTCCTCGACCGTGCGCCAATAGGCTACAAGCGCGCTGACAAAGGCAGTCAGCAGCAAAAGCCCGGTCGCCAGCAGACTGGTGCCCGATATCTTGTCGAGGATCTTGCCAACCAGATCGTCCAGCATTCCTACCGCCACGGTGAATCCCAAACACCAACACGCCTTTACTCGAAAAACGTCAACTAAACGCAATCGAAGAGAGTTAAGAAACCGCGCCTTACTCTGGGAGCTACAGGCTGCTCCTGGCAGAACATTAGTGTTCGTTGCCAACGATTTAGCGACATGGCGGCGCGTCCAGGAGATTTTCGCGCAACTTCGTGCCCGTGCTGCGTGCATTCGGCCCCGCGCGGTCGACCCGGCAAGCCTTTGTTAACCCTAATAATGTGTAATCAGGCTTGTCGTTGGTCCCGTAACGAAAGCCTGGTCCCCGTGAAACCAACCGGTCAGTCAGCTGTCTTCGGCAGGCGCAAGGAACCGCACACGGTCATCATCGCCCGCGGCAACGAGATAAGGCATTTCACCATCCGCCCCTGGCTCGCCGCCTTCCTCGGCTCGGCCCTGGCGGCGATCGCCATCGGCTATCTGCTTGCCACGTCCTATCTGGTGTTGCGCGACGACCTGATCGGCGCCACGACGGCCAGGCAGGCGCGCATGCAGCAGGCCTATGAGGACCGCATCTCGGCCCTTCGTGCCCAGGTCGACCGCATCACCAGCCGCCAGCTTCTCGACCAGCAGCTGATGGAAACCAAGGTCAGCGAGCTCTTGGCCAGGCAGACCCAGCTCAGCGAGCGCCACGGGCGGCTCGGCCCGATCCTCGAGCGTGCCGAGAACGAGGTTGGAGACGCGCCCGCGGCAGGCGCCGCGGCGGCCAAACGCGATGAACCCGCGGAGATCACCGGCAGCCTCTCCCAGGCGCCGACCTATTCCGTCGCATCCTTGAGCGCCGGTGACACCAGGCCCTTCTCGCTTTGGTCGACACGGTCCAATCCGCTCGATGGAGAAACGGCTGCCGACCGCGCCGACAAGCTGTTCGTCTCGATCAACGCATCGCTGAAGGCCATCGAGAGCCAGCAGCTCTCGCGCATTACCACGCTTGCCGACAGCGCCTACAAGAATGCCGATGCCATAACCCAGGCGCTGGAAGCCGCGGGCCTGCCGGTCGACAGCGAGCTCAACAAGAGCGATGTCGGCGGCCCGCTGGTGCCACTCGATCCCACGCTGGTTTTCGACAGCAAGGTCAAGGAACTGGACGAGGCGCTCGACGCGCTTGACGGGGTCAAGAAGGAGGCGCGCAAGCTGCCGCTCGCCAACCCCGCCCCTGGCCATCCGGTGACCAGCCCGTTTGGCGTACGCACGGACCCGATCCTGGGCAGCGCCGCCCTGCACACGGGCATGGATTTCAGGGCGCCGATCGGCATGCCGGCCAAGGTCACGGCCGCCGGCATCGTC
>NZ_RZSB01000062.1:0-14300 GCF_004023285.1 Mesorhizobium sp. M2A.F.Ca.ET.067.02.1.1 | reverse complement strand
ATCACGCTTGGGCAACTGACAAAGCCCAATGCTCATAAAGCCGGATCAGGTCCGGCCGGTGTGTGGCGTAGGTGCAGTATGACGATGTGAGCCGCTACACCGTGCGCGTCTCCCAGTCTGTCCATAGGCTCGGAAGAAGTCGGACCCGGTCAGTTGCAACTCCCTTTCCCAGCACTCCACTGCCCGGTAGAGCGCATGAAAAATCTCCTTTCGGGCGGTTTCTTAAGACGCTCGCCACGCCATGAGGCAGTGGGGGCATCGGTGTGCGTCAGGTGCTTCTGCCCATGCAGGATTCCAGAACATTGATGAAATCGTTTGTTTCGATGAAAGGCATCCACACTTTGGATAGTTGACCACGCGTTTCAAAGATCGTGAACTACATCTCGTCGTTGTGCTCGACGCACTCCCGACAGAGCGCAACCTCATGGGCGCGGCATGCAGGATTAACCGAGCCCAGCCGGTCATGAGTGCGGCCGGCGCTCGGCTGCTCGATTATTTGCGCGATAAGCTCGCGACCATGTCCGCGGAGGTATTCAAACTTAACGCTGCGTCCGGGAGCTCTTGCCCTCCAGTTCGCGACGCTCTCCCGCCCATCCAGTGCTCGTTTATTTCGTCGGATAGTTTGACCCGGCTCTACCGAATCGCCGCTTCAGGATCATTCTTCCCGATTTCGTCACGCTCGTATTTTCTGCCGCGTCCTACACCGATTGGGCGCGAACAAAACTGAGCGCCTTGGAACCCGAACCCGTGCGTCGTGACCGGGAGCATCCGGGGCGAACTCATCCGCTCGGGGGCATCGCATCACCGGACGGCGACAGGCACGGTCGACCGGCATCTCGGCATCGGCTGGGAATTCGTCCATGGTCTGCATTGGCGACGACGCTTCCTGAGGCCACGTAGCCCTTATGCCAAGCTGGGCGCCCGGTTTGCGGCATCCGTGCCTACCCTCTTCGGACCTCGTGGGTTCCAACCGGCGACGAGGCGTGCATAGGCGCCCTCGGCCTGCTCCACCCAGCGGCGCTCTTCTTCCCGGTGGCTCTTTATGTTGTAGGCGTGCGCTCCCTTTTGGCCGCGCACAGCCTTGCTCCCGGCCTTGAGTTCCACATCGCGCAAGCTTCTTGGCATGCAGGGAGGGTCGAGCCTACGCGTAACTCTCGCCCTTCTCAACAGATGACAGATCACGACAGAGAGTTTGCGTGCGGTTGCCACGGCCGCGACATGCTGTCCGCGCCGGGCTCGCACGCCGCAGGGAGAAGGCTCGCAACGGTCCGGGAGCACGAGCGGCCGCCCAGGCCGCCTCGACGAGCATGCCGCGCGCATGACCACGGCCCTGCTTGGTGATCCGCCCATGGTAGGCCGGACCTGGCCGGACTGCTGGACGCTTGGGTTCAACCCGAGATAGGTCACGAGCTTCTGCGGATCGTCGAAGCGCGACACGTCGCCGATCGCCGCCCTTCATCGCCAGCGCGACGGTGATGTCGACGCCGGGAATGGTCATCAGCCGCTTCACGCCTTCATCCTCGAGAGCCGAGCGGACAAGATCGCGTTCGATGACCTGGAGGTCTTCGCCCAATCGGTCGAACTCGCGCAGATGCCCATCGATCGCGAGGCGCTCGTCCTGCGGTACGACCTGCTCGATTACCAGGTCCGACCCTTGGCGCCGCACAGGTCGGCATGCGGGCAGGACGGATCAGGTGGCTATGAAGGATCGACTGGATGACGCTCTTCAATCGAGATCTCTGTCGGACAATCTGATTGCGCCGTGTCACCTGTCGACGCAGAGCCTGCGTCGGCTCGTCCGCAATCCAGACTTCTGGCAAGAAGCCGCTGGCATAGAGCTGCGCAAGAACGTCGGCGTCGATCGTCGTTTTGATCTTGGCATAGGCAACGATAAACACCTGTTTCGGCTTGGCGATCCCCACCTTCTTCACATGCGGCGCAATCACAGCTGCAGCGGACGTCGCGCTGCCGGTGGCCTCGATCACCCCGACATCGTTCGGCGACAGCTTCGCGGCGAACGCCGCCAGCAGATCGCGCCGCATGTCGACGCGGCCGAGTCGCCTGAGCCTGCCCTCCTCCCATGCCACTGCTTCGGCGAAGGCGCGGTGAATATCCAGTCCGATGATAAGCATGCCCGTTCCTCCTTCTTGGCTCGGTCAAAGACGGGAGCTGGCGGGCAACACGACATCTACTGATCCGCGCTCGCAGCGCATCCGGGAAAGTCGCCAGGGGCGGCCATGTAACGAGCTCGGGCTCTCAGCCCACGGTCTATTGACGGCCTGCCTGCACCTTTGTGCTCCCGGTGCCCCACGTCCCGGATGGGCTCACCATAAGGGCGTTCCAAAACAAGAACAGCAGGACGAGAAGACACCACAGATCACATACCGGATAGCGGCAAGGCCAAGCGCTTCGTTCAGATAGGCTTGCGCCAATGGGCTTAGGCCGAGCCTACAACAGCTCTCAAAAACGCTGCCGGACTGCTGCATTGGCTCGCCGATACAATTGGCACAGGCCTCACGGCAGCTTAGGATCAAACCGCCCATCAGTCGCCTCGGACTGGAAAGGTGCACCCTATTAGATTCCACGCCCAGCTAGGTCGGGGCCGCCGAAGACGCTGGTTGATAGCCCGGCGCCATCGGCCCGGCGTTTCAAACTGCCAATCTCTGACCTGCACAGTACGAACGATTGCTCGCTTCGGCAGATCACGCGGCTCATATGTCGGACCTTAACGTCATCCATCATAAACTTTTTGCGACAAAAGATTGCAAGAATGCTAAATTGTTAAAGTCGTTTGTTTCGGTTAAAGGCATCCATCCCATGGATGGCTGATGACATGCGTTTCAAAGGACTTGATCTAAATCTCCTCGTTGTGCTCGACGCACTCCTGACGGAGCGTAATCTCTCGGCGGCGGCACGCAGGATCAACCTGAGTCAGCCCGCCATGAGTGCGGCCGTCGCCCGACTGCGCGATTATTTCCGCGATGAACTGTTTACGATAAGAGGTCGCGAACGATTTCTAACCCCGCGTGCGGCAGCATTTGCCCCCGCAGTTCGCGACGCTCTCCAGCACATCCAGTGCTCGATTATTTCTTCGGATCCGTTTGACCCAGCTCGAGCCGATCGCCTCTTCAGGATCATTCTTTCCGATTTCGTCACGCTCGTGTTTTTCGAAAAGCTTGTGGAGCGTATTTCACGGGAAGCCCCCGCCGTCAGCTTCGAACTGCTGCCTGTCGACGATAGCCCCGATGAGCTTCTCCGGCGCGGTGACGTCGATTTTCTAATTCTACCGGATATGTTCACGTCGAGTGTGCATTCAAGCATTGCGCTGTTTGACGAGAAGCTCGTGTGCGTAGGCTGTCCCACAAACAAGCAGCTGCCACAGCAGCTTACATTCGAGAGATACATGTCGATGAGGCACGTCGCGGTCAGGTTCGGGCGTACGATGAAGCCGTCTATCGAGGAATGGTTTTTGCTTGAGCATGGCCTTAAGAGACGTGTCGAGGTCGCCGTGCAGGGCTTCAGCATGATTCCACCTATGGTGTCCGGCACAGCTCGTATAGCGACCATGCCCTTACGGCTGGTCAGGCATTTCGAAAAAACGTTCCCCCTGCGGGTTATCGAACTTCCGCTGCCATTTCCCACATTCACCGAGACCCTCCAATGGCCGGCCCTCCACAATAGCGATCCGGCAAGCATCTGGATGCGGGAGATAATGATACAGGAGGCATCTCGGATGGCTGCCCCGCTGTGAACCCTCGGAAAATTCAGGCGCACCTATAGTCACTACACCTGTCACCATCTACTTTGACGACAATAGCCCTCGCCGGATAAAGTCGATGCTGGCGGCAAGTGCGCCTGCGAGATCGTCCAGAGAATGGACTTCCTCGATCAGCTCGAACGAGAAAGGTCCCGCGTAGCCGCCATCCAGCAGCGCCTGAATCTGGCTGCCATTGTCGGAACCTGCAAGAAAGCGATCGGGGTAAATCCAGAAGGTCGGGTCGTTTACGCTTGAAATGTGCACCAGGCCGGTAAGCTCGCAGAACAGGCATGTCTCCCCGGCCAGGGTGTGGTGGAACGTGTCGTGCACGAGGCGAAAGACGGACTGGCCATCAACCGCGGCAACGGCCTCGGCCGCTTCCTTCTTTGATCGAAGCGAGCAGGTTCGGAAACCCAGCGGCTCGATGAGACCGATCAGACCCCGCGACTGGAGGATTGGCTTGATCTCGTTTAGAGCGAAACGAAGATTGTCCTGGCGCTCGCTATTGGTGGGCCACGAGCTGCGGTTGGCCGGCACCAACACGAGCGTCTCTGCCCCGCACGCCGTCGCATAATCGGCGAGGTTGCTTGCCTCGGCCTGACGCGTTGGAGTCCAGTCGTTGAACCGCTGCAAGGCGTTGACAGAGATGATCGTGACGCCCGCTTCGGTAGCGGCAAACCGAACGTCCGCAGCCGGAATGCCGCGTGCGACAGGATTGCTGAAATGAGGGTAACGGATTTGGACGTCGGTCAGGCCTTGGTCACGGGCAAGCGCGAAAAGCGCACTGACGTCAAGGCGGGGCGCCGCCATGTGATCGAGTGCAAAGCGGGGCGATACCTGGCGCATTGCTTGACTTTCCTTCCATGAAGCGCGGCTGCCATTTCGGCATCCGGCTTCTTTCAAGACGGAACCACGCCGGTTCACAGATCGGACAGAGACGGCCGAGTCAATCGAGCTTTCCTTTCATCGGTGAAAGGAAAATGGGCGCTCATGATAGAAATCCATCAAGGTCAAATATTTTCCGGAAGATAAATGTCGAACGGCAGAAATGTCTGCCCCGGGCTCTCCGCGACGCCGGCTTTGATGGCCCGCTCCATTGCCATTATCAGCTCCTGGCAAAGTCGGCGCATTGGCGTGCCGACCGCCATCGTCAAGATGTCATCCGCAAGCGCCCCACGTGACTGCGGCGTCATTTCACTCACGATCGCGACGAGATCCTGACCGCTCCCCTCTTCTCGGAGCGCGGAAATTGCTCCCTCTATACCCCCGCCGGCCATATAGAAGCCGACGAGCTCTGGTTCCCGCTGCATAAGATCCAGCAATTTTTCGTAAGTGAGCTGCCGTTCATCAAGGTTCACGAGCGGATCAAGCACCTCGAATTTGGGCGCGTTCTCACGAAAATAGGCACGAAAGGCCGTTTCCCGCGTCGCATGCGCCTGGAAGCGATGGCTTCCGACAAACACCGCCACCTTGCCGGGCCGTTTTGCGGCCTTGGAAAACACCCAAGCGGCAGTCCGTCCGACCTTGCTGTTGTTGAGGCCGATGTAGCCCTCGCGCACGCCATCGGCGAAGTCGGATAACAGCGAAAATACCGGGATACCTTTCGCCTTGAGCTCCTCGACTGATGCTGTGATTTTCGGGTGATCGGCCGCCACCATGGCGATCGCCTGGCAGCGGCTTCCAAGGTCCTTAAGAAGCGGGAGCAGGTCACGCGGCAAATGTGACTGCGCGAACTCGATGATCGGAAGGCCGTGGAAGGATTTAGCCATACTGACCGACTCTTCAATATTGCGAGCGAAATCTTGGTAAAAATCGTGGGCAGGTTTTCTCAAGATGAAGCCCAGCTTGTAGTGCGGCAGGTGCTGCTGCAAGCGCTGTTTGATGAGACCGGCAGCATGATAGCCGATCGCGTGCGCGGCCGCATGGACCCGCTGGGCGGTCTCCTCTCGCACCGGAAGGCGGACGTTCAGAACCCGATCGACTGTTGCTACGCTGACTCCGGCTTCGCGGGCGAGATCGGCAATTGTGACGCGCTTTCCCCTAGCGATTCTGATCGGCCGGTCCTCCGTCATCCGGTGCGATCCCGCGACGGCTTGGGGCGGCAAGCTGAAATAGTTACCACACCCCACGGTTGATAACGCATTCGACGAACAGCGCTCCATGCGGACCCAGATGAGTTTCCGTGAACCGTTCGTTTGCTTAGGGGCTTCATGGTGTTGTATTACTCTCCGCGTTAGTACACTATTTCCAGCGCTCTTTGGAGGCCGGCAATTCGACTGCTGTGAAGGCCGTGACTTACACGTCGCGCTATTGCTTGCTTGCGGGGAGCCCGTTTGATGTAACCCTAACCGCGGAAAGCGGCTTCCATCCGGGACTGGTCCAATTCGCCTTCCCAGCGAGCGACAACGAGCGATGCCACCGCATTACCGACTAAATTCGTCAGCGCGCGGCATTCCGACATGAAGCGGTCCACGCCAAGAATTAGAGCCATTCCGGCAACGGGAACACTCGGCACGACAGACAGAGTAGCGGCCAATGTGATGAAGCCGGCGCCGGTGACGCCTGCCGCACCCTTCGAGGAAAGCATCGCAATTAGCAGCAGGAGGATCTGATCGGCAATTGACAAATCTGTGTTCGTCGCCTGCGCGATGAAGAGGGCGGCGATCGTCATGTAGATATTGGTGCCGTCCAGATTGAATGAGTATCCAGTAGGGATGACGAGACTTACGACCGAACGCGCGGCGCCGGCCTTCTCCATCTTCTCCATGAGCGAGGGCAGCGCGGCCTCCGAGGAGGACGTTGCCAGGACAAGCAGCAGCTCGTCCTTGATGTAGCGGACAAGAGAAAAGATCGAGAAGCCGTTGCAGCGGCAGACCACGCCGAGAACCCCGAACACGAAGAGGAAGGCGGTCAGATAGAACGTCGCGACCAGTATCGCGAGGTTGGCCACCGAACCGATTCCGTATTTGCCGATCGTAAAGGCCATAGCGCCGAAGGCGCCGATGGGTGCAGCCTTCATCAGAATGCCGACGAGCTTAAAAATGGGGGCGGTGAGCGCCTGGAGAAAGGTAACGACCGGCCTGCTCGTCTCTCCGGTCATCGCCAGAGCAATGCCGAACAAGACCGAGAAGAACAAGACTTGCAGGATGTCGCCTTCCGCGAAGGCACTGGCAATCGTTGACGGGATGATGTTCATCAGGAAGCTGGTCACGGACTGCTCGTGAGCCGTGGCCACATAGCCCTTAACGGCTTCGACATCGAGCGAGGCCGGATCGATGTTGAGGCCGGCGCCAGGCTGAACGATATTCGCGACAATCAGCCCGACAACGAGTGCAAGCGTCGAGAAGGTAAGGAAATAAACCATCGCCTTGGCGGCAACTCGGCCGACCTTCTGCAGATCGCTCATGCCGGCAATGCCGGTCGCAATTGTCAGGAAGATGACAGGTGCGATAATCATCTTGATGACTTTGATGAAGGCATCGCCGAGCGGCTTCAGGCTTTGGCCGGTTTCCGGATAGAGGTAGCCAATTGCGGCTCCAAGGACCATGGCGGCAAGTACCTGCACGTAGGTCCGGGCAAAATGGCGCTTGCGGGGCGCTGCGATCGCGCGGGGGACTCTTGGAACCAACATCGTTTCTCTCTCCCTGACCGGATCGGGGTGGGGGCTCCTCCTTCTCCCATGCTGCGCTCCGGTCGAGCGCTGCTGTCATCTCGGAGCAAGCGCCGTGCCAACTGGACGCCTGTCCCGTCCAGCGAGATTGGTGCAGTTGCGCACTGGAACCCTCCACCTTGCCGGAATTCTGCACTCGAGGCTCGCCAAAGATCGCGTCTGAGGAAGTGCTTCATCAGAGAGGGAATTGACCAGGTCGCCTTGCGCCCGTGCCCTTTGATGTTCGCCGCAGATCGACTGCCGGTTGCCTTGGTGACTTTGGTTTGTCAGTTTTGGAACGGAATGCGCGCAAACTGCAGGATATCCTACACGCCCATCAGAGCACGCGGTACAAGCGATTAAGCGTAGGAGCGCATTGAATCTCCGAGGTCAAAAAATCTTGAATAAGGTCCGCGTGCGAAGTGAATCCGCAACTCGTCAAAGTTCTCCACCGTTTGATCAAGCGGTCGCGTTTCCTGGCGCTGCAAGATGGCGTTATCTGATGGCTCAAGCGCTGGAACGCCCAGGAAATCCCAAACCGCTCCCAAGCATTGGGCAGGTTCGTGAAGTAGGCTCTCGTATTCCATTACAAGCAGGTTGGTCGACGTGAAGGAGTCCATAACGCGAGCGTGAAAATCGTCGGCGGCTTTGAAATAAGCCTCACAGTCGGCGATTGACAACCTGACGCTCGGTGGCCGAGCGGTATCGTTGTCCGAGCTGAACTTCAGCCACTGACCGCTTTCCCTGGCCTGCACAAAGGATCGGAGCGATTCCAATACGTTTCGGCGAACAACGAGGATGACCTTGAGTGCTGGCCAACGAGCTAATTCCGCAAAGAATGCTGGACGCTCGCGAAACTGAGGTTCATTGATCTTGCAGCCAAGATGCGTCACATTCTTGTAGTCGCGCATAGGGCAGCGCACATAGGCAAGCTCAAGAAGCTCGCGATCCGTGCCTAGCAGGCGATCCGTGCTGGGCCAATTGGGATCATATTCGTTTAGCAACTCACCGTTACTCAGAACGGTCGGATGCTCGTTTAGCAATTCTTCTAAATAGTGTGTTCCGGTCCTTGGCATAGCAAGGATCACAAAAGGCTCAGGAGTTGGTTCGTTGTGGGTCATTGCATGTGTATCCAACTAAATAATGGCCGCGACGGTCTGGGGACGCGCACAAGAAGCTTGGCTGCTATCGCTTGAACGCTCCGGGTGGGTCCGCGCGCCTCACCACCCAGCCTGTACTCCGAGGTGTGGTCGCGAAGATGGGCGCGTGCCTGCAGCGGCTGGGTGGCGCCCGGCTTCGGCGTTGTTGTACCACTCGCGATTCCTGGCACACGCATGCCTCCGGGCCGCTGGGGGCAGTTTGCAATCCGGCATTGCGGACCTCCTTCTCGTTGATGGGCGTAGGTAAGCGTCAACGCATTAGTCGTCGATGAAACAGTCCAGCCGACAGAAAAAAAGGCAATACAGCGAACATGCAAAGTGCGCCTATATGCAGCCCTACATTGTCGCCCAGGCGGCCGAGCATCACCGGACGGATTAGATCGATAGAATTCGCCAGCGGCGAGAAGGCCGCAATCTGCTGAAACACTCCTGGCAATTGGCCGACTGGAAAAACCGCGCCCGAAAGGAACAGCATGGGTGTGATGACAAGCGTCTGATAGAAAATAAAATAGTGATAACTGGGCGCGAGCGCGATGACGAGCATGGCCAGGCTCGCAAAGGCGAACCCGGTGAGAGCGATGACCGGCAGCACGTAGAGAACCGACGTCCACGCGGCATAACCTAGCGCGGCGGCAACAATCGCAATTGTCGTACCGGCCAGAAAGGCCTTTGTGGCTGCCCAGGTCAATTCACCGAGAACGATGTCGCCGAGGGTAAGTTGTGTGTGCAGGATTGCTTCCCAAGTGCCCTGATCGCGCATTCGACCGAAAACCGCGTAAATTGTTTCGAAGGTTGATGCTGTCATCGCGCTCGTCGCAACCATGCCGGCTGCCAGAAAGGCGATGTAGGATGCACCTTCGATGCGGCCTACCAACAGTCCAAGGCCAGTGCCGAGCCCGAAAAGGTAAATCATCGGATCAGCAAGGGTGCCGAGCATTGAAGCAAATGCCACCTTCTTCCATGCCAGATGATTGCGGCGCCACACCGCGATCCAGTTCCAGGCGTTGGCGGGTAGAGCGGCCGCAAAACGTTCACCCATTGCTCACTTCTCCATCTCACGTCCGGTTAACCTCAAGAAAACGTCCTCCAGACTGGGTGGACGCTCTAGAATACGCAGACCCGCTCGACCGCGAAGCTGGATGCGCACATCCTCCGGCTCAGGCGCATAGCAAAAGAGCGTCTCGCCGCTTACCTCGACACGCTGAACGTACGGTCTGATCAGCGAAATCAGCTCCTGTGGATTGCCGCCGAAGATCTCGATCACGTTGCACCCAATGTACTCGTCGATCAGCGCATGAGGACTGCCCTCGGCGATCTTGCGTCCCCGCTCGAGAACACACAGCCGATCACAAAGCCGCTCAGCCTCTTCCATGAAATGGGTGGTCAAAATGATCGTTTTTCCGCTCGCCAGCAGGAAACGAAGTCGCTCCCAGATCAGATGGCGGGCATGCGGGTCGAGGCCGGTCGTGGGCTCATCCATCACAAGCAACTGGGGGTCGTTGATCAGAGCACGTGCCAGCGTCAGGCGCCGCTTCATCCCGCCGGATAGCAGGCCGACACGTGAATCCGCCTTGCTCTCAAGGCGAGCGAACTCGAGGAGCCGTGGGATGACGGCGTTGATCTCTCTTGTACTCATGCCGAAGTAGCGCCCGAACACCAACAGGTTCTCGCGTACCGTAAATTCCAGGTCGAGATTGTCGAACTGCGGGACCACGCCTATGCCCTTGCGGGCCAAGCGGCTGCGTGCCGGCACTGGTAGACCGAGGACTGTTATATCACCCGCGTCAGGCCGGGTCATACCGAGGAGCATACGCGCAATCGTGCTCTTGCCTGCGCCGTTCGGCCCCAGCAGACCGAAGCACTCTCCCGATGCAACGGTGAAGGACAGCCCGTCCACAACGAGCTTGTTTCCGAATAATTTGGTTACGCCGGTAAGGTCGATTGCTACATTGGACATGCGTCTATCTCAAGCGGAATGAGTCCGATTGGCCACCGGCAGCTTACTTGCGAATTCTGGTTCAGAGCAGGCCACCGCCTTGAGATGGCACCTTTGGAAAGTCGCGGCCGGAGCGACGCGTGTATCGCTTCCGCCAAAGAATAACGTCAAGATGCCACGTGTCGCTTCCAGATAGTTCCCGTTCTGACCATAGGTAACTCGAAAGCTTCACCCCGTGTCGACTGACACAACTTACTCGGTCACTCGGCGCTGCAAGGCCGTCAGACTTCACCAGCTGTGAGCGAAAGATCTGCAGTATGAAGTGACTCCGCAATTCCAGAATTGCCCGCAGCATTTGCTCCGGCAAGCGGCATCGCGCTTGTGATTTCCTTTGTGCTCCTGTTGGGCAGGGGAACACTTTTACGCGACAGCCAATCGCTATTGCTCAATGTACACAGGGCGTAAGCCTTCAAGGGGATCAACAGGAATATCCTGATTAACGCGTGCATTGAATAGCCGATGAATCGAAGCTGCCGAGTGCGGAAAGATAACACCGTAGATCTGATTATGGTCATCGTGACAATAGCCAGCACCGTCCACCAATTTACTGTATGTGAAAATAGTAGCTCACCGAGCGCCGTTACTACCGCGATGCCGAGCAACAATGGGCCGAGATTCTCTCCCATCACATCCAAAGTTAGATAGCGATCCAGGCCACGCAGTAGACCTCGCGCAAGCATCGTGTCCCGGAAGGTGCTTCGTGCCCAGCGGAGTTGTTGGCGCAAATAAGGTCCCATCTTGTCCGGAACGACTGTCGCCGCGACGGCACCTGGAACGTACTCGGTTCGAAAGCCTGCTTTCAGCATGAGGATCGTAAGATGACGGTCTTCACCGAAGTCGCTTGGTTTCCCCCTGAACAGCTGCGTCTCGTATTGATCCAGCAGAGAAAGGAGACAAGACCGGCGGTACATTGCACATGGGCCGCAGCAGCACATGACCGCACCAAAGCGACCTTGCGCCGCGCGCTCCTCATTGCAAGCCAGCCAGTATTCCATATCGATCAATCGGGTCAACCAAGTGTCGCTGCGGTTGTATGCCGTCAGCTGGCCCATGGCCGCTCCGACCATGGAATCCCGCATTTTTACTGCAAGCTTTGTGATGACGTCGGACGCAAGTGTCGTGTCAGAGTCGACGCTGAGCACGAAATCTCCAGATGAGCGGCGGATGGCGGCGATCTGCGCCTTGCGTTTGCCAACATTCTCGCGGAGCAGAATGAAATTGAATCTCGGGTCGCCCTCGTAGGCGTGATGTACCGGGATGACGGCATTACGATTTCCAGAACCGTCGTCAACCAGATAGACCTGAAATGTTCCGGCGTAATCTTGATTTGCAATGGAAGCTAAACACGCCGCGAGTGTGCGCGGGTCCTCATTGTAGCAGGGGATAATGACATCCACGCTCGGCCAACGGTCGGATCCGAACAAGCTTTCCGACGGCGGCGTAACATTTTCCGGTTGGGAGTAGACCGCTTGCATGCCTCTGTAAACAGTCGAGAGCACCGCATAAGACGAAACGGCAACAGTACTGGCTGTGGTGAGAAGGTCCATAGGATCTCTGTTTGTTCAGGGGTGTTGAGGAAGTGATCGGATTACAAATCCGCGGCCGTGCAATTCTGGAATTAGGCGTGACAACGCTGTCACCGTCTGGTCGCGCAGACTGGCTTGATTGCCTGGTTGCAATTCGTCGGGAGCGCACCCGTCGTGCAACAGCACGATTGCGCCCGGCCGGATATCGGCGAGCACTCTGTCGACGATGGCGTCAACGCCGGGGCGAGACCAGTCGCGTGGATCAATGGACCAATGGACGGGCGCCAATGCCGCACCCGCTGATGCAGCGATTACTTCTTCGGTCCAGATGCCATACGGTGCACGAAAGTACCGAACCATGGCCTGCGGGCAAGCCATCCCTATGACTCTGTTTGCCTCAACTATCTGGCAGTCGACTTCGACGGACCCGCATTTGGCCAGGTCCGGATGAGTCATCGTGTGGTTGGCTATACCGTGCCCGTCTGTAATAATTCGGCGAACGAGTTCCGGCTCGTCGGCCGCGTAGGCCCCAACAACGAAGAAGGTCGCCGTCACCTGATGTTGCGCCAGCACATTGAGTATCTGCGGTGTGAAAAATGAATTGGGACCATCGTCAAACGTCAGATAGACGCTGCGCTCTGCAGTGCCATCGGCATTGTCACTCTGCCCTTCGCATATGTAGTCCAGAGGCTTCATAGTTCCGGACCGTTCCGGTCGATCAGGGTACCGGACGGCCACTCGTCCATCGAGCGTCCGATCGGCGAAACCAACACGAGTACGTCTTCCAGGCGCGTGGGCGGCAGGTCGGGATGCACATCTGGACGGGTCGATCGTACGCGAACGCCCGACACAATGTTCGCGAGGCCGGCTCTGCAGAATCTTTCGACATGGTTTCGCAGCGCGTGCCGAACCGTGCCGAAAGCGAATGGAACACCCAACTGATGGAGCACTGGGTACGCCACGCGCATCGAAAAACCGATTCCGAGCCCTTCAAGATCCGGACGAACCGCGTACAGGCCCAATTCAGCGACGATCAAGTCGACCTCGCCAACTTTGATGAAGCGCCGCAGCATGCCGATGTGAGCCGCTACCCCATGCGCGTCGTAGCCGATTGCGCGGAATTCCGGCCTCGCGCCGGCCCAACTGCGGCCGCCTTCGAATGGCTCCGCGTTGAAGGCGCCAGTCCGTCCATAGGTCTTTCGAAAAAAGTCGGAGAGTTCGACATGGTCGGCCAGTTGCAGCTCATTTTCCCAGCACAACTTCCAATCGACATTCGGGCGCATGGAAGACCTCACCTTGGAGCTGTCTGGTTGAGATAAATGTCCAAGCATTGGTTAAATAATTGGCATCGCACCAACGGGGCGTAACTTGTGGAGACCGCCGAAAGACCAAGCCGTAATGCAGATGCGACTGACTTTGTGCGCCCCGCACACCAGATGATGCTCCTCGGATCCAACGCAACCATGGGAACTACCTATCTTTCCAACTTGAAGCGCCTCTATGGGACCTGCAGCAAAAACGGTAAAATCCTTTGTTTAGATGAAAGGTATCCACGCTTTGGATAACTGGGCGAATGCGTTCCATATGGCTGGTCAATTATCGTCGTCACGCTCGAGGCACTTCTGACGAAGCGCAAAGCTCACGCCCGCGGCACGCGCGGCCGTTGCCGGGCCGCGCGATTATCTCCGTAAGAGCCGAGCGGAGCTCAGACACGACGATTGATCAGAATCTGATTCGCGGGTTCAGTATCTCTTTCGTGTATCCAGCTCTGGGCTGTCCTTTGGCGGGAGTTAGGTTCGCCCAGGTTCTGAGCCTGGGGCGTCGGCCCGTTCGCCGCACAGGCTCCTTCGCACATCGTCGAGGCCGAGAAAGAGGGGGCCACACAGCTCCCCCTGTACTTTCCACCACCCGACACCAGCGCTCACCCAGGGCGCCGGCCTTGCTCACCTCAACGGATAGCGCACTCGCGCCGCTTCACGATTAAAAGAATTCTACAAGCAGATGCCTGTTTGATCGTGAGACGTCCGCTGCCAATTCCCGCATCGCAGAGGCAGCCAATAGCGCTCGCTTCACATAGTGGTCCGGCAAGCAGCTAGATACGACAGGTGACCTCAAATGAGGCGTCTTGCATGGCTTCTACACCTGCCTGAATGCCAGAACTGCGTTCGTACCGCCCATGGCGAAGGCGTTGCTCATGGCGACGCGCACCTTG
>NZ_RZSB01000629.1:0-3562 GCF_004023285.1 Mesorhizobium sp. M2A.F.Ca.ET.067.02.1.1 | reverse complement strand
GTGCATTTCTCGACCATCCAGTGGTATCGCGGCGACCCCAACCCGCAGGACGCCTACCAGGCCTCGAAGGCCGGCGTGTGCGCGCTGTCCAAGTCGCTCGCCATGCAGCTTGCGAGCGAGCGCATCCGTTCGAATGCCATCTGCCCCGGCATGGCGCTGACGCCGCTGCAGGCGCGCTGGGACACCGAGGAAAAACGCGCCGCCGTTGCGAACTATGCGCCGCTTGGCCGCATCGGCACGCCGCAGGACATGGCCAATGCCGCGCTCTTCCTGCTCTCCGACGCCGCGAGCTACATCACCGGCATCGAACTCGCCGTCGATGGCGGCCTGCTGATGCGGATGTAAGCGCCTGGCGACCGTCGAATGGCGGCGTCAGGCCACCACGATCGTCCCCTGGATCGCCCTGCCCCAATCGAGCAGCGGCTTGGCGCCAAGCGTGAAGTCGACGAGATCATCGACCAGCGCCGGCGAATGGATCGTCGCCGGATCGATGTCGTGCCGTACCACGAAATGGCGGTTGCGCACCGCCTGGGCGAGATCCTCGTCGCCGACATCCTCGAAGCCGCGCGGCGCCCGCTTCAGGCGATCTTCCGCATCGAGTTCCAGCCCTGCCTTCTTGAGCGATGAAACCATGGCGCGGAACGCGGCCGGCTTGGTCACGATCGCCTTGCGCATCGCCTGCAGCAGTTCAGGCGCTGGCTGCCACCAGGCAACGCCGGCGAAGCAGCGCTCGAGCCCGATATGCACATAGAAGACGCCCTGCTCCATCTTGGTGCCGTCGGGCGACAGGATTGCTGAGAGATGCCGGTTATAGGGCCGCTTGTCCTTTGAGAAGCGCACGTCGCGATTGATGCGGAACAGCGACCTCTTGCGGTCGCCGCGCAGCCCGAGCTTGGCCCCTTCGAAGCGCGTGGTGAGCGTCTCGACCAGATCGCAGAACGGTTCGTGCAGCTCGCTGTCGTAAAGGGCGCGATTCTCCTGGAACCATTCCCGGCTCTGGTGGAAATCGAGCGCCTTCAGGAATGGAATGGCCTTCTGCCCGAATCCCTTGAACGCGTCAGTCATCGGCCAGCCCTGCCGATGCGCTGCAGCCAGGTGTCCTCGTCGATCACCTCGATGCCGAGATCGCTTGCAACTTTCAGCTTCGAGCCGGCGCCGGGACCCGCGACCACCAGGTCGGTCTTGGCCGAAACCGAGCCCGCCACCTTGGCGCCGAGCCGCTCGGCCATCGCCTTGGCCTCGGAGCGCGTCATCTTTTCCAGCGTGCCGGTGAACACCACCGTCTTGCCGGAGACTTCACTGCCGGCCGAGATTTCCATGACATAAGGCTTGGGGTGGACCTGCGCGAGCAAGGCATCCAGCACGTCGTCGTTGCGCTCATTGCCGAAAAAGTCGCGCAACGCGTTGATCGCCGTGTCGCCGATGCCGTTGATCGACGGGAAGACGGTATGCGGGTCCTCCGCCTTTGCCGTCTCCTTGCCGACGCGGATCAGCTCCTCGATGGTCGAGAACTGGCGGGCAAGCACGGCCGCCGTCGTCTCGCCGATATGGCGGATGCCGAGCGCGAAGATGAAGCGGTCGAGCTCGGGCTCGCGGCGAGCGTCGATGGCGGCGAAGAGCTTGTCGAGGCCTTCATAGTTGCGCTCCTCGACGCTGCGCACATTCTTGCGCGTCTTGCCCGAGGCTTCCTCGCGCAGCCGCGCCTGCTCCTCGCGCCGCTCGGCCAGCGCCTTGGTGACGGCCGGGCGGCGACCCTTCAGCGTGAAGATGTCAGCCGCCGTCTTCACCAGTCCCGCATTGAAGAAGAGGTCGATGTTTTCCGCGCCGAGGCCCTCAATATCCATAGCGCCGCGCGATACGAAATGGCGAAGCCCTTCCACGGCCTGGGCGGCGCAGATCAGCTCACCGGTGCAGCGCCGGCGCGAATCCTCCTTGCCGGTCTTTTCGTTGATCTCGCGCGTCGCCGGCGAGCCGCAGACCGGGCAGGTATGCGGAAATTCGTAAGGCACAGCATTGGCCGGCCGCTTGTCGATGACGACGCTCACGATCTGCGGGATGACGTCCCCTGCCCGCTGGATGACCACCGTGTCGCCGATGCGCACGTCGATGCCGTCGCGGATTGGCTGACCGTTGCTGTCGAAGCCCTTGATGTAGTCTTCATTGTGCAGCGTGACGTTCTCGACCACCACGCCGCCGACGGTCACCGGCGCCAGCCGTGCCACGGGCGCCAGCGTGCCGGTGCGGCCGACCTGGATGTCGATCTTCTCGACCGTCGTCATCGCCTGCTCGGCCGGGAACTTGTGGGCGACGGCCCAGCGCGGCTCGCCGGTGACGAAGCCCCAGCGGCGCTGCAACTCAAGCTGGTCGACCTTATAGACCACGCCGTCAATGTCGTAGCCGAGTGAGGAGCGCTGCTCCTCGATCCGGTGGTACTGCGCGATCAATTCCTCGACCGATTTCGCCCTCACCATCAGCGGGCTGACCTTGAACCCCCACTCCCTGAATTTCTGCACCGAATCATATTGGGTTGGGGCGGGATCAGCCGTCGTATAGCCCCAGGCATAGGCGAAGAATTTCAGGTTGCGGCTGGCGGTGACCGACGGGTCCTTCTGGCGCAGCGATCCGGCCGCCGTGTTGCGCGGATTGACGTAGTCCTGGCCGCCGACAGCGGCCGAACGCTGCTTCAGCGCCTCGAATTCGGCATAGGTCATGTAGACCTCGCCGCGGATCTCGATGACCTCCGGCCAGTCCGATCCCCGCAATGTTTTCGGGATGTCGGCAATCGTCTTCAGATTGGCGGTGATGTCCTCGCCGACCGCGCCGTCGCCGCGCGTCGCGCCCTGGACGAACACGCCGTTCTCATAGCGCAGCGAGGCAGAGAGCCCGTCGATCTTCGGCTCGGCGGTAAAGGCGATGTCGAGGTCCTTGTCGCGGTCGAAGAAGCGCCGCCCGCGCTCGATGAAATCGGCGACATCCTGGTCGGTATAGGCCTTGGCAAGGCTGAGCATCGGCACCGCGTGCCGCACCTTGGCAAAGCCTTCCGCCGGCGGCGAGCCGACCCGGCGCGACGGCGAATCCTCGCGCACGAGATCGGGAAAGCGTTCTTCGATGGCGAGGTTGCGCCGTGCCAGCGCGTCATATTCGGCGTCCGAGATCGTCGGCGCGTCCTCGGTGTGATAGCGCCGGTCGTGCTCGGCGATCTCCGCCGCGAGCCGCTTCAGCTCCTCCGCGGCCTCGCCTTCGCTCAGCGATTCGACTGGTTTTTCCGACATGAAACGCGGTCCTCGAATTATGGCGGGCCACTATAAATCAGGATTCGCCGGCATGAAGTCGGCTTGCGCAAAAATCATTCTTGAACAGCAAGATGCAGCCATCTGCTGACTCAGCCTGCAAGGCCGGAGAATCGAACTCCAAGGATGTGCTGAGACTCAGGTCAGGCCGAGTCGAGAATGGCGGGTTCCGAGAACCAGAGCGGAGCGTACTTGAAATACGTGGGCACCGGAAGCGCAGGAAACCGCCGTTCGCAGACCGGCCTCACCTGAATATCAGCACAACCTAGGCC
>NZ_RZSB01000628.1:0-3565 GCF_004023285.1 Mesorhizobium sp. M2A.F.Ca.ET.067.02.1.1 | reverse complement strand
ACCGTGTGACATATGGTGAAGCCCATGCCGTCGTGGCTTGTCAGCAGCCGATGGCTGGTGCCGTTGCCCCAATCGACAAAGAAGTCAGTTTTTTCTACATCAGCCAATTGTCTGGTGAACATCGTCGTCTTTCCATGAAACCAGGTTTGAGAAGCGGCGGCGCGCCTCGAATTCGGCGGCAGGCATTCGACTTTTTGGTCTCGCCCGGTTAGATTTTGCGCCGTCAGTCCAGATCAATGACTCAGGTTGTATCGTGCTTCAAATGATGGATTTTGGCACTTTCTGTTAGAGAATTTTACAGATGGATTATCTGCCGCTGAATGCGATCCGGGCCTTCGAGGCGACCGCTCGCCATCTCAGTTTCTCCGCGGCCGGCGAGGAACTGCATGTCACTCACCCTGCCATCAGTCACCAGATCAGACGGCTGGAGGAGTGGCTTGGCGTCGCATTGTTTCATCGCGACGCCCGCAAGGTGCGCCTGACGGAGGCCGGGCTGATCCTGCAGGCGTCCGCGAGCGCGGCGCTGGCGGAGCTGGGCGCGACCTGTCGCCGCATTCGCAGAAGCGCCGCCCAGGCATCGCTGTCGGTGGGTTGCATTCCCTCGATCGCCAGCCGCTGGCTGGTGCCGCGCCTGTCGGATTTCACGGCGCGCCATCCCGAGATCGCGATCCGTGTAGCCTACGCCAAGGCCGAGGATCGGCTCGAGGACGACCACGACATCCTGATCACGCTGGGCGCCGATCCCTCGCCGCATGTCACGAGCCTCAAGCTGTTTTCCCGCATAAGCCGACCCGCCTGCAGTCCGCACTATCTTGCGCGCAAGGGGCGGCTGGAAACAGCGGCGGCCATCGCGGCGGCGGACCTGTTGCATGACGAGACGCGCCAGGGCTGGCAGGAATGGTTTTCCAAGTCCGGGGTCGAAGAGCGCGATGTCGGGAGCGGCCCGGTTTTTGCCGATTTCAACATACTGGCGACGGCGGTCATTGCCGGCCACGGCGTGGCCTTGTGCCCGGTCGAGGTTTTTCGCGAGGAGCTCAGGCGCGGCGACCTCGTCGTCCTCTCCGATGTTTCGACCGACGACGACAAGGGTTATTTCCTGACCATGTCGGCGCAGCCCTCGTCTGCCGAGGCCAGGTTCGCCGAATGGTTCCGCGATCAGGTTTCGGTCAAGGCCGAGGCCTGACCGCAAGCCGGATGGATATTCCGGCTGACGGTCACGTCACGATGAAGCCGTGCGCGAACGGATCGCGGTCGTCGATGAAGATGGTGTTCAACCCCGTCATCCGTGCCCAGCCGCCGATCGAAGGGATGATCGCCGGCTTGCCGGCAACGCTGACCTCCTTTTCGACCCTGCCCTTGAACAGCGAGCCGATGATCGATTCGTGGACAAAACTGTCGCCTTCCTTGAGCTTGCCCTTGGCGTGGAGCTGCGCCATCCGCGCCGAGGTGCCGGTGCCGCAGGGCGAGCGGTCGATCGCCTTGTCGCCATAGAACACGGCGTTGCGCGCATCGGCCTCCGCGTTCCTCGGCTTGCCCGTCCATAGCATGTGCGACAGCCGGTTGATGCCGGGATTCTCCGGATGCACGAAGGAATATTTCTCGTTGAGACGCTGCCGCACCACCGGGCTCCAGGCGATGAGGTCGCCCGCCGTGTAGTCGGCCATGTCCCGGTAGTTCTTCTGCGGCTCGACGATGGCGTAGAAATTGCCACCATAGGCGACATCGACGCTGATCTCGCCGAGCACCGGGCATTCGACGGTCAGGCCTTCGGCATAGAGGAAGGAGGGCACGTTGGTGATGCGCACTTCCTCGACATATTCGCCGACCTGCTTGTATTCGGCGATGACGAGGCCGGCCGGCGTGTCGAGCCTGAGCACGCCCGGCGTCTTCGGCTTCACCAGCCCATGCTCGATTGCCATCGTGACCGTGCCGATCGTGCCGTGGCCGCACATCGGCAGGCAGCCCGACGTCTCGATGAACAGGATGGCGATATCACAATCATCGCGCGTCGGCGGATAGAGGATCGAGCCCGACATCACGTCATGGCCGCGCGGCTCGAACATCAGCCCGGTGCGGATCCAGTCATATTCGGCGAGGAAGTGCGCCCGCCGCTCCATCATTGTCGAGCCCTGGAGCAAAGGCCCGCCGCCAGCGACCAGACGCACCGGATTGCCGCAGGTGTGGCCGTCGATGCAGAAGAAGGATTTCTTAGCCATGGTTGCTCTCCTAGAGCAATTTCGGGAAAAGTGTGAAGCGGTTTTCCGTCCGGAATTGCGTCAAAACAAAGAGACTCAGAACCGTTGCGCACGGAAAGGGGTGAGGTCGAGCGGCGGAGTCTGCCCGAGGATGAGATCGCGGATCAAGCGGCCGGTGGCCGCCGATTGGGTCAGGCCAAGATGGCCGTGGCCGAAAGCATAATAGACATTTGGCGCGCGCGCCGCGCCGATCACCGGCAATGAGTCCGGCAGCGACGGGCGATAACCCATCCACTCGCGGCCGCCTGACGGGTCGAGCCCAGGCAGGAAACGCTTCGCCTTCTCCAGCATCGCCTTGGAACGGGCGAAGTTGGGCGGCCGGTCGATCCCGCCGAGCTCGACGGCGCCGCCGACGCGCAGGCCCGTTTGCAGCGGCGTGATGACGAAGCCGTGCCCGGAAAAGATCAGCTGCCGCTTCACGTCGAAAGCCGACGCCGGCAGCGTCGTGTTGTAGCCGCGCTCGGTTTCGAGCGGGATCCGCTCGCCGAGATTTTTCGCCAGCAGATGCGACCAGGCGCCGGCGGCGATCACAAGCTTGCTTGCCGTTCGCCTTGTGCCATCGGCCAGCACGATCGTCGGGCCGTTCGCGCCTGACTCCACGCGTTCGACCCGCGCATGCTCGAAACGGGCGCCAAGCTTTTCCGCATAGGTCCAGACCGCCTTGCCGAGCAGCTTCGGATCGGCGACCGTCTTCCAGCCCGGCACGAAGGTGCCCTTGACGAAGCGCGGCGAAAGACCAGGCTGCAGCGCCGCCATCTCTTCGCCCTCGACGTGGCGGAAGCCGATGCCGAAACGCTGCCGCTCGGCCCAGCCGCGCAGCGAGGCGCGGAACTCCGCCTCGCTCTCATAGAACTCCAGCGAGCCGTCCTCGCGCAGCATCGGCCGCGTGCCGGAGCGGTCGAGCAGGCCCATCCACTCGGCCTCGGCAAGCTTCATCATGCCGGCCTGCGTGGCGAGGCTCGTCTCGTAATGCTTCGCCGCGCCCGCCCGCCAGAAGCGGATCAGCCAAGGCAGAAGTTTCGGCAGATAGGCCGGCGGAATGGCCAACGGCCCGAGCGGATCGGCGAGCCATTTCGGCAATTGCCGGATCATCCCCTTATGCGCCAGCGGCAGCACGTCGGAGAAGGCGAAAGCGGCGGCATTGCCGGAACTCGTCTCCTCGCACACGCCGGTCCGGTCGAAGACGATGACGCTGCGCCCCGCTTCCGCGAGCAGGGTCGCGGCGCAGATGCCGATGATGCCGCCGCCGATAATGGCGATGTCTTCCGCTTCTCCCCGTGAACGGGAGGAAGATGCCCGAAGGGCGGATG
>NZ_RZSB01000627.1:0-3565 GCF_004023285.1 Mesorhizobium sp. M2A.F.Ca.ET.067.02.1.1 | reverse complement strand
AGGGACGAGGCGTGGGTCAACCAAGCGCGCGAGTTCGACAATATATGCCCCATCGGAGTAACGCGTCGCGACAGATTCCGTGACAGCCAGTGCGACGGACGTCTTCCCCATTCCTCCCGGACCGACCACGCTGACAAGGCGCCGTTCGCACAAAAGGGCGTTCAGCGAGGCCACGAAGTCGTCACGGCCGAAGATGCGAATTCCGGCGACCACTTTCCCGTCGCTTCGCGGTCGTGCGGCGGCGTCTATTTGGCGAGGCACCGGCTCTCCGGTTGTTGCGACTGGCGCGACGAAGCGATAGCCACGGCCGGGAATGGTGGCGATGTACCGGTTATCGCCTTCGCCGTCGCCAAGCGCTTTACGCAGGGCAGCGACATGGACCCTGAGACTACTCTCCTCGACAGCCGTGTTGGGCCAAACGATATCGAACAGCTCCCTCTTGCTGACGACTTCGCCAGCTCGTTCGGCCATCGCGACAAGGATCCCCAAGGCGCGGCTACCAATCCTCACAGGTTGATCCCCGCGTACCAGCAGCTCCCGCGCAGGAAGCAAGTTAAAGGGGCCAAATGACAGCGTCCTGCGATCTGAATCAGTGCCCAAGCGACTGCGCCTCGCGCTTCGACAGTCGTGCCGCAAGGTACAACCGCGACTGTCATTGCTAGCAACACTTTCAAATGAGCGCGTTTAGGCGTCGTGCGCAAGCCACTCGATCAGCAACGACGTCCTGAGAAGGGGGCCCTATGTCCCTTGCTCAAGTCGACGCGAGCATCGTCCGGGTCGATGTTCGATCCTGCATTTGCTAGGTCACGCGGTGAGGTGGTCAGCGTCCTGTTTGGCCGGAGAACGCTATCGCTGGTTGCCAATCTAACAAAACCCGCCGATTCACCTTTTGACTAAAGGCCGAGTTCCCCCGACTCCGTGCTGCTGGCCACCGCTCGTAGTCCACCGGGCCGCTGAACAACATCCGAGCCTCACCGCGTCCGACATCCCTGCCAAGTCTGAAGGCGGCATTCACCGCGCCGAGGGTGATCAGAAATCTAAGCGTGCACTCGTTCCCCCGGTTTCGGGCGAGAGGGACCGCCAACCGTGCCGGTTGGTTCCGGCGTGCCCTAAAAAAGGGGAAACCCGCGCCCCCTCGGCGAGGACGCGGGCCGGTGTTTCCACCATTCTGCGACCGCTTGAGGGGGACAGTCGCAGACCTTCTCAACATGGCAAACCGCAGCTTGTTCCGAGTTGCAAGAAGAAAGCCCGCCGAACAACGTCGACGGGCCCGGGCTCATGATCGCGCCACGCACGCGCTCACATACAGTGGCAAACCCTCACAAGGAAAAACACGCCCACTCCGTAAGGGATGACAAGAAGTCCGAGGGCAATCCAATAACCCGGCTGCGCCATTGCCGCGAAGTCTGAAAGAAGCTGTTTCATCGCCACCGAACGAAAGGTGATCATCATTGTTCCAAGGGGCAGCGGTCCGGGGGGCATTTCGCCTGCGATTTTTGGGGGCAAGGGAACATGTTCTTGAACTTTCAGTTCGAGACACGATCAAGAAGCAGTGGAGATGTCTGGTGGCTCCTCTAACGCCAGAGCAGGTAATGGCCGCCCGAACCTTGTTGAACTGGCCGCGGGTGCGGCTTGGAGCAAAATGCGACTTGAGCGAAGCGAGCATTCGCGAATTCGAGCGCGGAGGTCGGGTGCCCTCGGCGGAAAAACTGCTTGCCATGCGCCAGGTATTGCAGGCCGCCGGCGTCGCGTTCTTTGGACAGGACAGCTCCGGCAAGCCTGTCGTGCGCTTGCACACTTCGAAAGCTCCGCACGCCACCAATCTCGCCGGGGGCGAAGCCGGGATAATCGGCAACAGCGAAATGTGACCACAGGTCAAGGAAGCTGCGCCAGTTCTTCGCGTGACAAGCTGCGGTCGTTTGGTAGAAGCGGCGCCGTTGGACTGCCCAGATGACGCGACAATGCTTCGACAATTGGGGCATAGCGCTTTCTGAGCGATGCCAGTCGCTCCAAGCCATGCGGTTTTGGGGTTCCGTAGCCTGCCCTTGCCGCACGTTCCAGGACCAGCTGCAGCACCTCTCTATCGGTTGTCGGGCGGTCGATGTCGAGCCGAAGCAACTTGCTCAGCTCGTCTGCAAGGTGGGTGCCTTCCTCACGCAGCAGGACAGCCTTGCCGCGCAGTTTGGGCTCATCGATCGCCTCGATGACGGCAGCAAGGTCCAACAACGCCGCGAGAGTGGCAGGCCACCCCGCACCAGTTTCCAAAGACCGGAAATAGATCAGGAATGGGTGCGATGCATGGCTCTGCAGCACCTCTGCGCACCAATCTCTGCCCTTTACGAGCACCTGTTCCAGCTCATCCTTGCAACCGAGTGAAGCATAGCGCTCCAGCAGCGCCACCGCGGACGGCGGATCGCCTGAAGCGGTGGTGATCTTGAGGATGCCGGAGTCACGCCTGCCGATGCTGGTCTGCACCTGGAGCAGGTAGGTGACGGCCATCGTCATGACCGACAGACCGCAGAATCCCGCCGCGATGTTGACCCAACGGGCAGGACCGGTTGCGTCCGTCTCGCTCAGGCCAACCGTAACCAGGCTGCTTCCGGCAACGAACACCGACTGGGAGAAGGTCGGCACCGCGGGCCGGTACCAACCGCTCAGAGCAGCCACCATCAGCCCGAAACCGAAAATGAGAAGCAGCATCCAGCCGGTGAAGGACGCTACCAGCACGAAAGGCGCGAACGCCGCCGGAATGGCGGCGCCGGCCTTGCGCGTATGGCACAGCCCGAATAAACCGGCGAACACCATCCGGCTTGCGAGACGCAGGGACGCCCGGCTCTCGCCCGGTACAACGACGGTGTCAAAGACATCGCGAAGCGTGAACCAGACCACAAGGGCTCCGACGACGAATTGCAGGATATCGACGAACATCTCCTGTAACGCCCAGACCGGACTTGTGTTCAGAAACCCTGGCCTCCTGCTCCATCGGACTCGCAGGGAAGCCGGAAGGGGTAAAGCTCTCCGAGCCGCCGATCGGTCACCTCAGCCCCGGAGCCGGCAAGATCGCAAACCGGCGACAGTTATAAACGGGCGTGCGTATCAAACAGCCGTGATGGGACGAAGCGATCTGCTGCGGATTCGGCTCCGTCCGATCCTCTTCCGATCCGGCAGCCTCGGCCAGCAAACCTCGCCGGTGCAACCCTTCGCGATGTTCGAGGAACAAAGCAGCCGATTGCCAGTTCAGTAACATCAACAAGCGTTTTCTGATCATGTCTCATCGTCGGTTCTTGCCACTAGCTCTGGGCCTGCTTGTCTTGGCGTTTAGCTCGATGCAGCAAGGCACTGCTCGGGCCCAGGCGCCCTGCCCGGCCGATCACGACAAGCTGCTCTCGGCCTTGAAGGCCAATGTCAAGGCGAGCGGCGGCCCCGCGAATGGCGGCTTCGAGACCAATGAATGGGCAGCGATCGTAGCTCGCGACGGCACCGTCTGCGCGGTCGCCTTCAGTGGACCCACGGTTGATGCGCAGTGGCCGGGCAGGGCGCCTGGGCCCGAGCAGTGCCTTGCTGC
>NZ_RZSB01000626.1:0-3570 GCF_004023285.1 Mesorhizobium sp. M2A.F.Ca.ET.067.02.1.1 | reverse complement strand
GCTTGACCTCCTGGGCAGCGTAGAAATTGGTGACGCCTTCCGGGAAGACGATGGTGCCGCGGCCATAAGGCCACAGGCCATTGATCGCCTTGATCAGCGATGTCTTGCCGCAGCCGGACTCGCCCTTGAGGAAGGTCCATTCGCCGCGGCGGAAACGGAGGTTCGCAGCGCTGAGGAAAGGTGTGGCGTCCTCGCCTTGATGGGCGAGTTCCAGCTTCTGGATGGTGAGACCGAAAACCGGATTCTGGCTCGCGTAGCTGAAGTCGGATCGGCCGGTCTGCTGGTAGAATTCCCGCGGGCGCTGGACGTTCTCGATCGCGTTGGCGAGCTCGGTCACGCGCTGGCTGTTGGCTCTGAGCGTCGCAATCGCCGGCATGACATGGATGAACCACGAGCACTGGCTGATCAACTGGGCGACCATTTCGGAACCGGTGATGTAGCCTTTGTAGTCGAGGCGGTTGTGGATGAACGACAAGAGGCCTGGCGCGTAGGCAACGATACGGGCGCCGACGAAATTGTAGATCAGCTCGAACGAGGTGTAGCTGGTGTTGACGATATTCAGTCGGCCCCATGTCTTGTCGATATCGACATAGAGCCTGTCATGCATCGACTTCTGCACGTCCTCGCCATGCGAGGCGGCAACGTGGAAGCTGCGGCGCAGGAATGTAATGAGTTCGCTGCGGTAGCTGCCCTCCGCCTGTTGCATGCGGACATTGAGCCGCTCGAGCAGGCGTCCGAGCTTGACCGCGATCCAGGTGTTCAGCGGCACGTAGATGGCGACGCCAAGGAAAGCCAGCACCGCGGTGCCATAGCCGCCTAGGAATTCTAGGCCTTTGACCTCGACCGATGATCCGATCAGGTTTTCGCCAATGAAATAAAGCGAAGTCGCCACGCCGAGCACGCCCATGGCGAGGCCGATGGCGCCGCCGGTCATGTCCTTGATCGATTCCTGGATGCGCTGGTCGATATTGTCGGGAGCGACGACGCCGCCGACCGCCGAACCATGCTGGGCATGGAAATGGGTATGATTGCCGTCTAGCAGGGCTTGGTTGAACTGGTTGTCCAGCCAACCGCGCCATTTGCGGTGCAGGGTCGTTGAAACGAGGTTGCGCACGCCGGTGAAGCCGGCATCTTTCAGGATCACCAGCAGTACCAGTATGCCGGCGTTGGTCAGGATGGTCTGCAGCGGATGGGTGTTGGCGGCATCGTGGAGGAAAGCGATCGAATTGCCGAGTTCGCCCAACGCCACGGCAAACCAAACGCCGGCCTTGCTGGAGAGAGCGGTGAGGGCGGCGATGACGAAGGTGAGCGTCCAGGCTTCCTTCCACCGGTCGGAGAACCAGTACGCTCGCATCAGCCCCCAGAATGTACGCATCGACGATACCGGCGTCAGGTGCGAGGTCCTTGCCTCACTGGATGTTTGCTCCGGTACTGTACGTTGCGGTCTAACGACCCCAGTCACGATCCCGCCCAAACCTTTCTAGTTTTGTTACACATGGTAACACCAATTGATCATTTTCAATTAATTTTCTGGCGAGGAATGTGAGCAGGGTTACCCGCCGTGGCGCGAGGGCAACAGAAAGCCAATCCCGAGATAGGATTTGTCTCGGTGAATTCCGCTTTTATTCCAGCCACTTAAGGCCAATTTAGCTGCCAGGCGAAAAGCTTCCCTTAGGGAAGCAAAAAACACGGGTTTGTGAACGAAAAGGGGTGCCGATCAGCCGAAATGGCTACTGGGCGGTGACCGGAATGCCCGAAAATTTGCCGTCGGTGACCTCTTCGGGCTTGCCCGATTCGTCTTTTCCGGAGGCGCTGAAATGACCGGAAATGGTCTTTGCGGTTGCGTCGTATTTGTCGATGACGATCTTCCTGCTGCTGAAACGGACATGGCCTACCATGGCGCCGGAATCGAGAATGTTGAAGTTGGCGCTGTTGGCGGGGGAGCCCGTCTTGAGCGGATAGCCGCCGGCAAGGTCGTTCGGATCCTTGAGCTCGAGCATCGAATTGAAGGTCATGGTCGGCGACCCCTGTTCTGTTCCCGACAAGTTCAGCATCGGCTTGCCGCCCATCTGCATCGTCTGGGCCAAGGTGAAGGACGCCGTCCAGGGCTTGCCCTCGAAAGTCGCCGACATGACGGGTTCCTCGGCGGACACACGCTGCAATGTCAGCGGAAGCCCAAGGGCGAGAGGCAAGCACAACAGCGACAATGCGCGACGCCTGACCGCCATTCGGTGCCCCTTCAAATCAGCTAAACCCTTGCCGATCCTAGCTCAGCGCCCTGATCGAGGCGATTCACCAGATCGTGTTTTTGGCGGCTGAACAGGATTGACAACGCCCGCCTGCCGGGTCGAATCTGCCCGGCGATGGTTTGTGTCGAGGGGGATGACATGCCTGCACGGACAACCGCACTCGCGCTGCTCGGCATTTTCACCTGTCTGTCGGCGGCGCATGCCGGCAGCCAGAGCATTCCGGCCAGCGCCGAAGGCCAGGTCGAGTTCAACACGCCGTCCGGCAATATCGGCTGCATCTACACGCCGAAGGGCGGCACCAGCACCTACCAGCCGCGGGATGGCGGGCCGGAGCTTTCCTGCTCGCGCGTCGAGCCGAGCTACGTCACGGTGATTTTGGGACCCAAAGGGCCGGCGAGGCTGATCAAGAATCCCGGCGAGCAGGGCTGTTGCAGCGACGCGACCAAGCTCGGCTACGGCAACAGTTGGAGCCAGGGGCCGTTTTCCTGCCAGTCGGCGACGAAGGGACTGAACTGCACCGGCAGCAATGGCCACGGCTTCTTCCTGAGCAAGGCCAAGGTGACCGCGAAATAGGAGAACCGTAGCCTTTCGCCCGAGCTGCGCCGGACGATGCTCAGTCCGCGACGGTTTCCAATTCGCCGCGCGCCTTGGCCTGGGCCACCTGGCGGATCGCGTCGGCAAGTGTGTCGGCATCTTGTGCGCCCATCACCGCGTATTTGCCCTCGAGCAGGAAGCAGGGCACACCGGTGATGCCCATGCGCGAAGCGGTGGTGATCTCGTTGCGGACGGCCTCGACATCGGCGTCGGTCGGCAGCAGCGTCTCGACCACGGACGCATCCATGCCGGCCTCGCCAGCGGCCTTCACCAGCACGGCATGGTCGCCGATATTGGCGCCTTCCTCGAAATTCAGCTGGAAGAGGCGGCGCACCAGCCGGTTCTGCACATCTTCGCCCGCGGCGCCCGCCCAGCGGATGACGCGATGCGCGTCCAGCGTGTTGGCCGCGACCTTGATGGCACCGAACGCGAAGTGGATTCCCTCGGCTTCGCCCAGCGGCTCGATGCGCGCATGGATCTGTTGAATGCGTTCCTCGCTGCCGAACTTGCCGAGCATGTATTGGCGGCGATCCATGCCTCCAGGCGGGATGGTCGGATCGAGCTGGAATGGTCGCCAACTGACACGCACGTCGACATCGCTTGCGGCAGCAATGGCCTTGTCCAACCGCTTCTGGCCGATGAAGCACCAGGGGCAGACGACATCGGACACAACATCGACAGTGATGGAGTTCTCGGCGCTCATGCTCGTCTCCTGTTTGGTCTCAAT
>NZ_RZSB01000625.1:0-3571 GCF_004023285.1 Mesorhizobium sp. M2A.F.Ca.ET.067.02.1.1 | reverse complement strand
GATCTACACGGTCGGCAGCCAGATCGTCGAGGCGATCCGTGTGCACCGCAGGGTGAGCCGCAGGGAAGCCTGGGCGCGGGCGCTCGAGCTCCTCAAGCATGTCCAGATCCCCGAGCCAGAGGCAAGGCTCAAGCAATATCCGCATCAGCTCTCCGGCGGCCAGCGCCAGCGCGTCATGATCGCCATGGCCTTAGCCAACGACCCCGATGTGCTGATCGCCGACGAACCGACCACGGCGCTCGACGTCACCGTTCAGGCGCAGATCCTGAACCTGATCCGCAATCTTCAGAAAGAGCTGAAGATGGCGGTGATCCTGATCACCCACGACCTCACCGTGGTGCGCAAATTCTCCGACTACGTCTATGTCATGCAGCATGGCGAGATGCGCGAGCACAACATCACCGAGCGGCTCTTCGCCAATCCCCAGCATCCCTACACGCAGCGGCTGCTCGCCTCCGAACCGCACGGGCGGCCGCAGCCGCTGCCGGAAGGCAGCGGCACCATCCTCGAGGCGAACGGCGTGCGCGTCTGCTTCATGCTGCGCCACGGAACGTTCCTCAAACCCGACTGGCGCGAGCTGGTCGCGGTCGACGATCTCGACCTAAAGCTTTGCCGCCACGAGACGCTGGGGCTGGTTGGCGAATCCGGTTCCGGCAAGACGACCTTCGGCCAGGCGCTGCTCAGATTGCAGGATGCCAAGCGCGGGGAAATCCGCTTCGACGGCCAACCGATCGAGACGCTGTCGCGCGCCGAGATGCGACCGCTGCGCTCGCGCATGCAGATCGTCTTCCAGGACCCGTTCTCCTCGCTCAACCCGCGCATGACAATCGGCCAGATCATCGAGGAAGGACTGGTCGTCAACAGGCTGGGCGCGACGCGGCGCGAACGGGTCGAGCGGGTGCGCGAGGCGCTGGTCAGCGCCGGCATGCCCGGCAACATCCTGTCGCGCTTTCCGCATGAATTCTCCGGCGGGCAGCGGCAACGCATCGCGATCGCGCGCGCCATTGCGCTGGAGCCCGAATTCATCCTGCTCGACGAACCGACATCGGCGCTCGATCTTTCGGTGCAAGCGCAGATCATCGACCTGCTGCGCAAGCTGCAGGACGAGCGCGGCTTGAGTTATCTGTTCATCTCGCACGACCTCAAGGTGGTGCGGGCGCTGTGCCATCGCGTCATCGTCATGCAGCATGGTCAAATCGTCGAGCAGGGACCCGTCGACGAGGTCCTTTCCAATCCCAAGACCGCCTACACCGAACGGCTCGTCAGGGCCGCTTTCGAGGTGGCGTAGACAAGTGCCGGAGGCTTACAGTGGCTAGAAATCCCAGGATCGCGTTCATCGGCGCCGGCTCGACGGTGTTCATGAAGAACATCGTCGGCGACGTGCTGCAGCGGCCGGCGCTGTCTGGCGCGACGATCGCGCTGATGGACATCAATCCGCAGCGGCTGGAAGAAAGCGCCATCGTCGTCAACAAGCTGATCGCGACGCTCGGCGTCAAGGCGAAGGCCGAGACCTATTCGGACCAGCGCATGGCGCTGAAAGGCGCCGACTTCGTCGTCGTCGCCTTCCAGATCGGCGGCTACGAGCCCTGCACCGTCACCGACTTCGAGGTGCCGAAGAAATACGGCCTGCGCCAGACCATCGCCGACACGCTCGGCGTCGGCGGCATCATGCGGGGCCTGAGGACCGTGCCGCATCTGTGGAAGATCTGCGAGGACATGCTCGCCGTCTGCCCCGAGGCGATCATGCTGCAATATGTCAACCCGATGGCGATCAACACCTGGGCGATCGCCGAGAAATACCCCACGATCAAGCAGGTCGGGCTCTGCCATTCGGTGCAGGGTACGGCAATGGAGCTGGCGCACGACCTCGACCTTCCCTACGAGGAGATCCGCTATCGCTCGGCCGGCATCAACCACATGGCGTTCTATCTCAAATTCGAGCATCGCCAGCCGGACGGCAGCTATCGCGACCTTTATCCCGACCTCGTGCGCGCCTATCGCGAAGGCCGCGCGCCGAAGCCGGGTTGGAACCCGCGCTGCCCGAACAAGGTGCGTTACGAAATGCTGACCCGGCTCGGCTATTTCGTCACCGAAAGCTCGGAGCATTTCGCCGAATACACGCCCTATTTCATCAAGGATGGGCGGCCCGATCTGATCGAGAAATACGGCATTCCGCTCGATGAATATCCAAAACGCTGCATTGAGCAGATCGAGCGCTGGAAGGGCCAGGCGGAAGCCTACCGTTCGGCCGAACGGATCGAGGTCGAGCAGTCGAGGGAATATGCCTCCTCGATTATGAACTCGGTGTGGACCGGCGAGCCATCGGTGATCTACGGCAATGTCCGCAACAATGGCTGCATCACCTCGCTGCCCTTCGACTGCGCGGCGGAAGTGCCGTGCCTTGTCGATGCCTCCGGCATCCAGCCCACTTACATTGGCGAGCTGCCGCCGCAGCTGACGGCGCTGATCCGCACCAACATCAACGTGCAGGAGCTGACGGTGCGGGCGCTGATCAACGAGAACCGCGAGCACATCTACCATGCCGCGATGATGGACCCGCACACCGCCGCCGAGCTCGACCTCGACCAGATCTGGTCGCTGGTCGACGACCTGCTTGCCGGGCATGGCGACTGGCTGCCGGCCTGGGCGCGTGGCGGACGAAAGAGCGCGGCCGCCTGAAGCTGGGTTACGCGCCGGTCTTCTCGCGCTCGACGGCGCGCCAGCCGATGTCGTGGCGATAGAAGCCCTGCGGCCAGTCGATGTGCTCGATCGCCGCGTAGGCCTTGGCCTGCGCCTCGCCGACGGTCTTGCCGAGCGCGGTGACGTTGAGCACGCGGCCGCCATTGGCGACGAGCGCGCCGCCATTGATGGCGGTGCCGGCGTGGAAAATCTGGGCGCCATCACGCTCGGCCTCGTCGAGGCCGCGGATGACCGAGCCCTTTTCCGGCGTGCCGGGATAGCCCCTCGCCGCCATCACCACGGTCAGCGCCGTCTCGTCGCTCCAGCGTATGGACATATGCGCAAGCTGGCCGTCGACAGCGGCGTTGAGGAGGACGAGCAGATCGTCCTTCAGCCGCATCATCAGCACCTGGCATTCGGGATCGCCGAAGCGGGTGTTGTATTCGATCAGCTTCGGGCCGCTCTCGGTGATCATCAGGCCGGCGAAGAGGATGCCGGCAAAAGGCGCGCCGAGATTGGCCATGCCGCGCATGGTCGGCTCGATGATCTCGCGCATGGTGCGCTCGGTCATTTCGGGCGTCATCACCGGCGCCGGCGAATAGGCGCCCATGCCGCCGGTGTTCGGCCCGGTATCGCCGTCGCCGACGCGCTTGTGGTCCTGCGCGGTGCCGAAGGGCAGCGCGGTGGCGCCGTCGCACAGGCAGAAGAAGCTCGCCTCCTCGCCGGTCAGATATTCCTCGACCACGACCTCGGCGCCGGCGGCGCCGAAGGCGCCGTCGAAACACGCTTCTAGCGCGGCGTTCGCCTCATCAGAAGTCATCGCGATGGTGACGCCCTTGCCAGCGGCAAGCCCGTCCGCCTTGATCACGATCGGCGCGCCGACCTTCTCGAC
>NZ_RZSB01000624.1:0-3574 GCF_004023285.1 Mesorhizobium sp. M2A.F.Ca.ET.067.02.1.1 | reverse complement strand
ATCTCAACCCGTGGCCGAAGCGCCGGCCACCGGGTCGGCCGTATCCGCCAAGGCGGCGCGCCAGACGGATGTCGAGACGGCGCTGGGCACGCGCTGGGCGGTCTGGGTCGGCGGCATCGCGCTTGCGCTGGGTGGCCTGTTCCTGATTCGCTACACCATCGAGGCCGGCATCTTCGGTCCCGGCGTGCGTCTCACCATGGCCGGCATCCTCGGCCTGGCGCTGATTGCCGGCGCTGAATTCATCCGCCGCACCGGCTTCAGGGTGCCGGTGCAGGGCGCCGCCAGCGCCTATATCCCCGCGATACTGACCGGCGCCGGCGCCTTCATCCTGTTCGGCACGGTCTACGCGGCGCATGGCATCTATGGCTTCATCGGGCCGGCGACCGCCTTTGCGCTGCTTGGCGTCATCGGCGTCGCCACCATTGGCGCCTCGTTAGTGCATGGTCTGGCGCTGGCCGGCATCGGCCTCGTCGGCGCCATGGTCACGCCGGCGTTGGTGGCATCGCAGGCGCCCAATCCCTGGGCCTTGTTCGTCTATCTGGCGATCGTGCTTGCGGCGAGCGCGGCAACCGCCCGCATCCGCGACTGGAAGGCGCTTATGGCGGCCGCTTTCGCCGGCACGGGCATCTGGACCATCCTCTACATGGTCGACGCGCCGGACGTGAACCTTGCGGCCGTGCTGTTCATCAGCCTCGCCACGCTGGCGGTGCTTGCCTTCGTCTGGCTCGCCCCGTTCTTGACCACTGGCCGCGACGAAGCGGCCCGTGGCTTCGACTGGCCATCGATCGTGCCCGGCTTCTTCATCGCCCTAAGCGCGCTGGGCCTGTCCGTCGATCCGGCTTTTGCCAGCGCCGGCGATGCATTGCACGGCGCCGTCCTGCTGGCCGCGCTGGTCGCGGTGGCGCTCTACCGGCCGCGCGCGCTTCCGCTGGTCTTTGCCGCCGGCATCGCCACCGTGCTGATCTATCTCGGCATCATCCCGCCCGCCACCATCGGCGCCGATGCGCTCGATGTCGGGCTGGACGCCCAGCCCTTGGCGTCGTCCGACACGCTGACGTTCCGCATCGGCATCGCGCTTGCCCTGATCTTCCTCGCCGCCGGCTTCTGGGCGGCGCGCCGCCTCGCCGCCACCGCTGCGACACGCGCGGCTTGCTGGGCAGCCTGGGGCGTCATTGCCCCGCTGGTGGTGCTGGCCGCCCTGTGGCTGACCTTCGGCGATATCGACCGCGACCTCGGCTATGCGCTGCCGGCGCTGCTGCTGATGCTCGTCTTTGCTGCCGGCGGCGAATGGATCGCGCGCGCCGAGCCGCCGCCGCTCGCCGGCGGCCCGGCGGTGTCGTTCGCGTTGGGCGGCGCCGGCGTTGCCGGCCTGCTGATGCTGCACATGGCATTTGGCTCGGCCTGGACGACCGTGCTGATTGGCGCCGCCGCCATTCTGCCGGCGCTGGCCACGCGCTGGCGCTCTTACCCTGTGCTCGGCTGGATCGCGGTGGGTGCGGCGGTCGCCATGCTCGGCCGCGTCGCCTTCGATCCGACCATCGTCGGCGCGGCGTTTCTGTCGAGGACACCGGTCTTCAACTGGCTGCTGCCGGGCTATGGCGTGCCGGCGATCGCCTTCGGCTTCGCCGCCTGGCAGCTCGCCCGCACCACCAGCGGCCGGCCGCGCCTTGCCATGGAGGCGGCCTCGGCGCTGTTCGCGCTGCTCACCATCGCCATGCTGGTGCGCCACGCGATGCATGGCGGCGTTATCGACACCGGTGCGGTGACCCTCGCCGAGCAGGCGATCTACACGCTCATCGCGCTCGGCGCCGGCGCCATACTGGTCGCCATCGACATGCGCTCGCCGAGCTCGGTTCTGCGCTATGGCTCGATTGCCGCCGGCGTGATCTCGGCGGGCCTCATCGCCATTCAGCATTTCGTGGTGCTGAACCCGCTGCTGACGGATGAGTCGACCGGCACGATCCCGGTCTTCAACCTTCTGTTCCTCGCTTATCTGCTGCCGGCCATCGCCGCCGCCGCCGTCGCGCTGGCGCTCTATGTCCGCGACAAGCGCCCGCGATGGTATGCGGCGATGCTGGCCTTGATCGCCGCGCTGCTTGCCTTCGCCTATGCCACGCTTTCGGTGCGCCGCCTGTTCAAGGGCGAGTTCATCGCCTTGTGGAGCGGGCTTGGCCAGCTCGAGACCTACACCTATTCGGCGCTGTGGCTGGTCATCGGCGTGGCGCTGCTCACCGCCGGCGTCTGGCTGAAATCGCAGGTGCTGCGCATCGCCTCCGCGGTGCTGATCGCGGTCGCGGTGGTGAAGGTCTTCCTCTTCGACATGTCGGAGCTGGAAGGTGTGCTGCGCGCGCTCTCCTTCATCGGCCTTGGTGCGGTGCTGATCGGCATCGGGCTGTTCTACCAGCGGCTGCTGACGAGGGCGGCGCGGGATAAGCCTGAAAACTTGCAGGAACAAGTGGATAGCCGGGAATAAACCGGCCCGCGCCCGCGTTATTCACGTGCTTGGGTAATCGCAGCGGTTCGGCCGCTTCGCGCTGACTGCTTGCACCGCGTCGGGAAGGCGCGTTCTATCGGGATGGAAGGCGACCACGAAACAAGCGGTCATGGACGACAAGAAGGCAGCGATCCTGAGCGAAATACCGCGGTTGCGGCGCTATGCGCGCTCGTTGCTGCGCGACCGCGATTCCGCCGACGACCTTGTCCAGGACTGCCTGGAGCGGGCGCTTGTGCGGCTCGACAACTGGCAGACTGGAGAAAGCCCCCGGAGGTGGCTGTTTACGATCATGCATCACTTGTTCATCGACCAGATGCGCAAGGTCAACCGGCGCGGCGAGGCGGCGATGCTGCCTCTCGAAGCCGGTGAGGCCCAAGCCGCGCCCGCCGAGCAGGTCGAGACCATCGCCTCGCGCGAGATCATGGATGCCCTGCAGGCGATCAGCCCCGATCGCCGCGCGGCGTTGGTGATGGTCGCCATCGAGGGCTTTTCCTATGCCGAGGCCGCCAACATCCTTGGCGTGCCGGCCGGCACGCTGATGTCGCGCATCGCGCGTGGCCGCGAGGAACTGCGGGGATTGCTCGACGACACATCGCGCCGCCGCTCGATAAGGATCGTCGAGAAATGACCCGCCGCGATTTTTCCGAACGCGATATCCATATGGCCCTCGACGGCGAGCTGCCGGGCGAGGAGCGCATGGCTTACGATGCCTGGCTCGAGGCCAATCCCGAGATGAAGGCGAAGTCCGCGCGCTACATTGCCGACCGCGCCGCCATGCGCTCCGCCTTCGCGGGCGTGATGGACGAGCCGGTGCCGGCGAGGCTGCGGCAGGTCGTGCTTGGCGAGGCGCCTGCAAAAGCATCGGCCTGGCGCTCGCGCTGGTGGCTGTCGGCTGCCGCTGCCGTGATGCTAGCGGTCGGCGGGCTCGGCGGCTATGTCGCCGGCGTCGACAGCATCGCCCGTGGCGGCGAAGGCGACGACCAGCTCGCCGAGCAGGCAATCGCCGCCCATGTTACCTACGCTGCCGAGAAGCGCCACGCCGTCGAAGTCCCGGCGAGCGACAAGGACCATCTCCAGACC
>NZ_RZSB01000623.1:0-3584 GCF_004023285.1 Mesorhizobium sp. M2A.F.Ca.ET.067.02.1.1 | reverse complement strand
TCATCCGCTTCCCCGCGGGGCAAACCCCGCCATATCAGCGCAGTTGCCCGGACCGCCCCATGATCCGTCTCGAAAATATCGGCAAGCAGAACGGCCGACAGATCGTCTTCATCGAAGCCTCGGCCGCCTTGCAGAAGGGCGAGAAGGTCGGGCTGGTCGGCCCGAACGGCGCCGGCAAGACGACCTTGTTCCGCATGATCATCGGTGAGGAACAGCCGGACGAGGGCCAGGTCTCGGTCGATCGCGGCGTCACCATAGGCTATTTCAGCCAGGATGTCGGCGACATGGGCGGTATGAGCGCCGTAGCCGAGGTCATGGAAGGCGCCGGGCCGGTGAGCGCGGTGGCCGCCGAAATGCGCGAGCTCGAGCACGCCATGGGCGATCCCGAGCGCGCCGACGAGATGGACGCAATCATCGAGCGCTATGGCGAATTGCAGCACCGCTTCGAGGAGCTCGACGGTTATGCGCTGGACGGCCGCGCCCGCGAGGTGCTGGACGGGCTCGGCTTCAGCCAGGAGATGATGGACGGCGACGTTTCAAAACTTTCCGGCGGCTGGAAGATGCGCGTGGCGCTCGCCCGCATTCTCCTGATGCGGCCCGACGTCATGCTGCTGGACGAGCCATCGAACCATCTCGACCTCGAAAGCCTGATCTGGCTCGAAAAATTCCTGAAGGACTATGACGGCGCGCTTTTGATGACCTCGCACGACCGCGAGTTCATGAACCGCATCGTCAACAAGATCATCGAGATCGATGCCGGCGCGCTGACCTCCTATCCCGGCAACTACGAATTCTACCAGGAGCAGCGCGCGCTGGCCGACAAGCAGTTGCAGGCGCAGTTCGAGCGCCAGCAGGCGATGCTGGCCAAGGAGATCGCCTTCATCGAGCGCTTCAAGGCGCGCGCCTCGCATGCCGCGCAGGTGCAGAGCCGGGTGAAGAAGCTCGACAAGATCGATCGCGTCGAGCCGCCCAAGCGCCGCCAGACCGTGGCGTTCGAGTTCCAGCCGGCGCCGCGCTGCGGCGAGGACGTGGCGACGCTGAAAGGCATCCACAAATCCTATGGCAGCCGCTCGATCTATTCGGGCCTCGACTTCCAGATCCGCCGCCGCGAGCGCTGGTGCGTGATGGGCGTCAACGGCGCCGGCAAGTCGACGCTGCTCAAGCTTGTGGCCGGCGCCTCCGAGCCCGACGAGGGCTCCGTCGCGCGCGGTCCGAGCGTCAAGATGGGCTATTTCGCCCAGCACGCCATGGAACTGCTCGACGGCGAGCGCACCGTCTTCCAGACGCTGGAGGATAATTTCCCGCAGGCCGGCCAGGCGCCGCTGCGCGCGCTTGCCGGCTGCTTCGGCTTTTCCGGCGACGAGATCGAGAAGAAGTGCCGCGTGCTGTCGGGCGGCGAGAAGGCCCGCCTGGTGATGGCGCTGATGCTGTTCGACCCGCCCAACCTCCTGGTGCTCGACGAGCCGACCAACCACCTCGACATCACGACCAAGCAGATGCTGATCGAGGCGCTGTCGCAATATGAGGGCACGATGCTCTTCGTCTCGCACGACCGCCATTTCCTGGCGGCGCTGTCGAACCGCGTTCTGGAGCTGACGCCCGACGGCATCCACACCTATGGCGGCGGTTATACCGAATATGTCGCGCGCACCGGCCAGGAAGCGCCGGGGCTGAGGGGATAGGGATCTTATTCAGAGCGCGTCGTAGACGGCTTCGATCAGGGCCTTGCGGCGCGGGTCCACGTCGTCGAACCCCAGCATGCGGTTGGTGACATAACCGAACCCGACGCCGGCGCCGGGATCGGCAAAGCCGATGGCGCCGCCCCAGCCGGTATGGCCGAAGCTTTGCCGCGACGCACGGCCGGCATAGACAGGATCCTCGATCTGGTAGCCGGCCGCGAAGGCGGCCGGCAGCGCGAAGCTGTCGTCCATGCCGCGAAAGCGCGGCCGCGCGGCCTCTTCGATCGCTGCGCGGCCGATCAGGCTCTTGCCTTCAAACGTGCCGCCCGCCGCCATCATGCCGTAGATGCGTGCCAGCGCCTGCGCCGTGGACTGGCCGTTGCCGCCCGGCACCTCGGCGGCGCGCCACGCGCGGTCGTTGGGCGCCAGGGCGCGGGGAGCCGGGTTGCCGCATGCATGGGGAAAGGGCGAGGCGCGCACGAACTCGACCCATTCCGAAGCTTTCGGGCCCTCGATCATTTCGGCTGCCCGGGCATCCTCGGGCTCCGGCAGGCCGACATGGAAATCGGCCCCAAGCGGGCCGGCGATCTCTTCCGCGATGAAGCGCCCGACGCTGCGCCCGTCGACGCGCCGCAGCACCTCGCCGGCGAGGTGGCCGTAGCTGAGCGCATGATAGACGCAGCGGCTGCCGGGCTCCCACAGCGGCACCATGGCGGCAAGCGCATCGACATAGGGCGTCCAGGCGAGCATGCCCGCCTCGTCCATCGGCACTGCGAGACCGTTCAGCCCGGCCTGGTGCGACATCACCTGATCGAGCGTGATGCGCTCCTTGCCGCCGGCCGCGAATTCCGGCCAATAGCGCGCGACCGGAGCGGCATAATCCAGCTTGCCGCGCTCCACCAGCATCGCGATTGCCAGTGCGACGACTCCCTTGGTGCAAGACCAGACATTGATCAGCGTGTCACGCTGCCACGAGCGGGTGCGCGCGGCATCCGCATGGCCGCCCCAAAGATCGACGACGGTCCTGCCGTCGGCTGCGACCGAGACGCCGCCGCCATGCTCGAGGCCTTCGGCGAAACACCGGGCGAACGCATCGCGCACGCCGGCAAAACGCGGATCGCAGAAACCCTCTATTGTCATGCGCGAATTCCCTTTAAGGGCGCCTCAGCCGAACAGCTTTGTCACGAAGCCGCTGAACCAGGCAAGCTGCCAGCATCCAATTAGCGTTGGACGCTGGCAAGCCATTCAAGCGCGCCGCCGGCGCTTACCCCTTCGCCAACCCGCGATCGATCAGCCGCGCAAGACGCGCCGAGAAGGCCTTCGCGTCGGCCGGCTTGTCGCCGTCGAGCACGCGCGCTTCGTCGTAGAGCAGATGCGCGGCGTCTTCCTTGAACGCCCTGTCGTCGTTGCCGAGCTTTGCCAGCGCCGCCACGCGCTCGTGGCGCGGGTTGATCTCCAGGATCGGCTTGGCCGCCTTGTCGAGCCGGCCGGCGGCGTTGAGCAGGCGCTCGAACTGGCGGTCCGGGCCATGCTCGGGCGCGACCAGGCAGACGGCGCTTTCAGTCAGCCGGTCGGAAGCCTTCACGTCTGACACCTCCTCGCCGAGCGTCGTCTTCACGAAGGCGAGGAACGCCGCGATATCCGATGATGTCTCGGCATCGGGCTTGGCCGCGTCGTCGGGCAGCGGGATATCGGCAAGCTCGGCCGCGCCCTGCGTCACCGACTTGAACGGCTTGCCGTCGAATTCCGGCGTCATCGTCACCCAGAAACTGTCGACCGGGTCGGTCAAGAGCAGCACCTCGATGCCACGGGCGCGAAACCCTTCGAGCTGCGGCGAGGCCTCCAGCCGGGCGCGGTCGTCGCCGGCCATGAAGAAGATCGCCTTCTGGCCTTCCTTCATAGCCC
>NZ_RZSB01000622.1:0-3594 GCF_004023285.1 Mesorhizobium sp. M2A.F.Ca.ET.067.02.1.1 | reverse complement strand
AGCATATCCCTGCCTATTATCCGCAGAGCGTCGGCGCGGTCGGCGGCGTCGTCGGCATGATCGGCGGCCTCGGCGGCTTCATCCTGCCGATCGCCTTCGGCGTGCTGAACGACCTCACCGGCGTCTGGTCGAGCTGCTTCATGCTGCTCTTCGTGATCGTCTTGTCCTGCCTGGTCTGGATGCACTTCAGCATCCGCCGCATGGAGCGCCGGGCGGCCGTCAAGACACTGTCCCTTTCCTATGCCGCCGAATAACCGGAGAGCGACATGAGCGAAAAACTTGTCATCATCGGCAACGGCATGGCGCCCGGCAGGATGCTGGAGCACCTGCTGGAAGCGGCGCCCGACCGCTACGCTGTCACCATCTTCAACGCCGAGCCGCGCGTGAATTACGACCGCATCATGCTGTCGCCGGTCCTGTCGGGCGAGAAGGCGTTCGAGGAAATCGTCATCCATGGCGACGGCTGGTACATCAAGCACGACATCACCCTCTACAAGGGCCACCGGATCGTCGTCATCGACCGCGAGGCCAAGACCGTCACCTCGGACCACGGCGTGACCGAGAGCTACGACCGGCTGGTCATCGCCACCGGCTCGGTGCCCTTCATCATTCCGGTGCCGGGCAAGGACTTGCCCGGCGTGCTCAGCTATCGCGACGTCGACGACGTCAACGCCATGCTGCTTGCGGCGCAGTCGCGCGCCAAGGCGGTCGTCATCGGCGGCGGCCTGCTCGGGTTGGAAGCCGCTGCCGGGCTCAAGGAACGCGGCATGGACGTCACCGTGCTGCACGTCATGCCGACGCTGATGGAGCGCCAGCTCGACCCGGCCGCCGGCTATCTGCTGCAGAAGGCCGTCGAGGCGCGCGGCATCAAGGTCATGACCAAGGCCAACACCAAGGCCATTGTCGGCGACGGCAAGGTTGAGGGTGTCGAGCTGATGGACGGCACGATCATCCCGGCGACGCTGGTGGTGATGGCGGTCGGCATCCGCCCGAGCACCGCTCTGGCCAAGGAGGCCGGGCTCGAGGTCAATCGCGGCATAGTCGTCGACGACCGCATGCGGACCTCCGATCCTGCCATCATGGCGCTCGGCGAATGCGCCGAGGTCGGCGGCCACGTCTACGGACTGGTCGCCCCGCTCTACGAGATGGCGCGGGTCGCTGCGGCCGCGCTGGCGGACAGCGAGGACAGGCGCTTCGTCCATTCCGACACGCCGACCAAGCTCAAGGTCACCGGCATCGACCTCTATTCGCTGGGCGACTTCGCCGATGGCGAGGACCGCGAGGAGATCATCCTGCGCGACGCATCCGCTGGCATCTACAAGCGCCTCGTGCTGCAGGACAACCGCATCATCGGCACGGTGCTGTTCGGCGAGACGGGTGACGGCGCCTGGTTCAACGACCTCAAGAAGAAGGCGACAGATATCTCCGAGATGCGCGACACGCTGATCTTCGGCCAGGCGTTCCAGGGAGGCGTTTCCTCGGACCCTTTGGCGGCCGTTGCGGCACTGGCGGATGATGCGGAAATCTGCGGCTGCAACGGCGTCTGCAAGGGCAAGATCACCGGCGCGATCTCGGCCAAGGGGCTGACCGGCCTCGACGATGTGCGCGCGCATACGAAAGCTTCGGCCTCCTGCGGCTCGTGCACGGGTCTGGTCGAACAGCTGCTGAAGCTGACGCTCGGCGAAGCGTACAATCCGGCGGCGGTGCAGCCCATGTGCAGCTGCACGAGCCTCGGTCATGACGATGTGCGGCGCCTGATCAAGGCGAAGGGCCTGAAGACAATTCCGGCCGTCATGCAGGAGCTTGAATGGAAGACCTCCTGCGGCTGCGCCAAATGCCGTCCGGCGCTGAACTATTATCTGGTCTGCGACTGGCCCGACCAATATGCCGACGACTACCAGTCGCGCTTCATCAACGAGCGCGTGCACGCCAACATCCAGAAGGACGGCACCTATTCGGTGGTGCCGCGCATGTGGGGCGGGGTGACCAGCGCAAACGAATTGCGCGCCATTGCCGATGTCGTCGACAAGTTCGAGATCCCGATGGTCAAGGTGACCGGCGGCCAGCGTATCGACATGCTGGGTATCCGCAAGGAAGACCTGCCGGCGGTGTGGTCCGATCTCGGCAAGGCCGGCTTCGTCTCCGGCCATGCCTATGCCAAGGGTCTGCGCACGGTGAAGACCTGCGTCGGTACCGACTGGTGCCGTTTCGGCACGCAGGATTCGACCGGGCTCGGCATCCGCATCGAGAAATTCATGTGGGGCTCGTGGACGCCGGCCAAGGTGAAGATGGCGGTATCGGGATGCCCGCGCAACTGCGCGGAGGCGACCTGCAAGGATGTCGGCGTGGTCTGTGTCGACTCCGGCTACGAGATCCATTTCGCGGGCGCTGCTGGCCTCGACATCAAGGGCACGGAAGTGCTCGGGCTGGTGAAGACCGAGGACGAGGCGCTGGAGGTGATCGTGGCGCTCGTCCAGATGTATCGCGAGCAGGCGCGCTATCTCGAGCGCATCTACAAATGGGCGAAGCGCATCGGCACCGCCGAGATCAAAAAACAGATCCTGGATGATGGCGAGAAGCGCAAAGCCTATTACGAGCGCTTCGTCTTCAGCCAGAAATTCGCCCAGGTCGATCCATGGTCCGAGCGCGTCTCCGGCAAGGACAAGCATGAGTTCCGGCCGATGGCTTCGGTCGGGTACGCGGAGGCGGCGGAATGAGTCGACAGGAAAGAGACCGCATGAACTGGATCGCCATCGGCTCCATCGCCGACATTCCGCCGCGTGGCGCGCGCTGCGTTGCAACGCCGCAAGGCAAGATCGCGGTCTTCCGCACGGCGGACGACCAGGTCTTTGCGATCGACGACCACTGCCCGCACAGGGGCGGGCCGCTCAGCCAAGGCATCGTCCACGGCGCGGCGGTGACCTGCCCGTTGCACAATTGGGTGATCTCGCTGGGGACCGGCAAGGCGCTCGGCGCCGACGAGGGCGCGGTGCGAACGATCCCGGTGAGGGTCGAGGGCGAAATGCTCTTCATCGCGCTCGAAGCGCTGGCCTCAAAAGCGGCCTGAGGCATGGAGGAAGCGCGCGAGGTGAGGACCACCTGCCCCTATTGCGGGGTGGGCTGCGGCGTGCTGGCCAAGGTCGCCGCGGACGGTACGACGACCGTCCGCGGCGATCCCGAGCACCCGGCCAATTTCGGCCGGCTCTGCTCCAAGGGTTCCGCCCTCGCCGAGACACTCGGCCTCGAAGGCCGTCTGCTTCAGCCGGAGATCGGCGGCAGGCAGGCCGGTTGGGACGAAGCGCTCGACCTCGTGGCCGAAAAATTCTCGCGGGCGATCGCCGAGGATGGGCCGGATTCGGTCGCCTTCTATGTGTCCGGCCAATTGCTCACCGAGGACTATTACGTCGCCAACAAGCTGATGAAGGGTTTTGTCGGTTCGGCCAATATCGACACCAATTCGCGGCTTTGCATGGCGTCGTCCGTCGCCGGTCACCGCCGCGCCTTTGGCGAGGACATCGTTCCCGGCGTCTATGAGGATTTCGAGCACGCCGATCTCATCGTGCTCACCGGCTCCAACACCGCATGGTGTCATCC